>JACQNR010000035.1 GCA_016202975.1 Acidobacteriota bacterium | reverse complement strand
TAGGCGACAAGGACATACACCCCGGCGTCGCGGAATCCTCGCCAAGTCGTTTCCTGGTATTTGGTAAGGGTTGCTGCCATGAGCCCGACAATCAAGAGCGCGACTAAACAGATCTTGATCCAAGATGTGGCCCGATCGAGTGCGACGCGCGCCCGCGGCTCCAAGGCAATACCCAACAGGCACATAACGATGACCACTTTCCCCAGATTGAGCACCCGAAGGACTGGAAACATCGCCGGCAGCCGAGTATACTCCACGACCAAATAGGCCAGGATTCCGAGGTATGCCAATGTCCAGCGTGCTTCGCGGGGCGAGAAAGGAGTTGCGCCCGTATCGATGGCCGCACCAGGATGGGAGGAATCCCCTGACTCCTGGGAACGCGTCTCCGAGTCGTACGCTGCGGTGAGGTCCTTCACTATCGGCTCCCTCTCCCCAGCAAAACTATTTTTAATGTGTGGAAGAGAATGACGAAGTCCAGGCTCAGGGACATGTGCTTGAGGTAGTAGAGGTCATACTTGAGTTTTTCTTTTGCGTCTTCAATCGAGGAGCCGTAACGATACTGGACCTGTGCCCACCCGGTGACCCCGGGACGGACGATGTGACGGATATCGTAATAGGGAATTTCCCGCCTCAGCCACTCGACGAATTCGGGACGCTCAGGCCGAGGTCCCACGAAGGTCATATCTCCAAGAAGGACATTCCACAATTGCGGAATCTCATCAATTCGAGCAAGCCTGAGCCACTTTCCGATCCATGTCACGCGGGCATCCTGGGAATGAGCCCACACCGCCCCGGTTCCTGCCTCGGCGTTATGGCGCATGGTGCGAAATTTGTAGCAGGTGAAGACTCGGCCGTTCAGCCCCACCCTTTTCTGTTTGTAGAACACGGGGCCGCGGGAGTTGATCTTGATCAGCAGCGCAATGACAGGGACGATGGGAAGGAGCAGGACGAGGCCGGTCAAGGCCAGCGAAAATGATAGTCCCCGCCGAAGCATCGCGTAAAAGAAATCCCTTCGGAACCCGCCGGAGAAAATCAGTGAGCTGGGATGGATCTCGTCGACTTCCATCTTCCCGGAAATTTTTTCCAGAAAGGTCGTCCCGTCTTCAATTTTGATTCCGCTCAAACGGAGTTCCAGCAAGTCCGCCATGGGCATGGAACCTCGGCGGTCGGAGAGCGCCACGATGACCTCATGGACGGACGAACGCCGTGCCTGGGCCGCGAGGTTCAGCGCAGGGCCGTTGGGATCCCCAGGCGCGGGCTCGTGGAGACCGATTGAATCCACAACGTCGAGGCCAAGCTCCGGGCGCGATAACAGGATGGCCTTGATGCGCGCGGCGCGATTCCCCGATCCGACAACCAAAACTCGTTCCCGGAAGGCAGACTGGCGAATCATCCATAAGTACGCCTCGCGCCAGCCAAACAATCCCATCGCGACCAGGATAAATCCCAGCAGGAGAGCTCCGTTCTCGATTGCGAGAGCAGGGAAAGCATAGGTCATTCCCCCCAGCAGAACGGCCAGCAGTCCCAAACCCAGGAGCAATCGTGAATAGAACTCGGCCTTATCCGGTATCCACTGTGAGCCATAGAGGTCCGTATAATAAAGAAGAATAAGAGCCAGTAAAGTGAATCCCAGAATCTTGTAGATCCCATTCTCGTAGCCCAGCACGAGTGTGGACTGTGATCCGGCCCGGATAATGACGGCCAGAACGAAGGCAGCACACACGACGGCCGCTTCTCCGGCAAACAGGACAATCACCCGAACTGGGTAATAGACGTTGAAAACTCTGACCAACTTCTATGCCCCTTTCTTCTTTCCATTACTTACGGACCCTTTATAGTAATTGTAGTAATAGCGGCCGCCCGTGTACTGGGGATCGACTTTATTCAGCACCACTCCCAGCACGCGGAACTTTTTCAATTGTTCCCGGGTCTTTTGCGCCAAATCGAACGGCGTCTTTCCAGCCGCAACTACCACGAGCACGCCATCACAGAATTCCGCCATCAAGCTGGCGTCGGACATGGTGATGCAGGGCGGCGAATCAATGATGACCCAGTCAAAGAGGGGGGTCAGGCGCTCCAGGAGCAGCTTGAGACGTCCATTGGAGATGAGTTCGGACGGGTTCGGGACGGGATTGCCCCCTGCGATGAAATACAGATTTTCGATTGCTCCCCGCTGCAGGATCGAAATTTCGTCGGCTTCCCCCTTCAGGTATTCCGTCAGTCCCGGCGAGATAGGGGTGCCTAGCACCTCATGCAGCCTCGACTTGCGCAGGTCTCCATCGATCAACAGAGCGCGCCGTTCTTTCTGCCTCACAATGCTGTGAACGAGATTGGCGGCAACGTAGGTCTTGCCTTCCTGAGGCACGGCGCTTGTCACGATGACCTTTCGAAGGGGACCCGAATCTCGGCTTTGATAGAGTCTCGAGCGGAGGGAGCGAAACTCCTCGGTTCCTGAATGCGCATCACCCCCATGAAAGGCGACAATGCCTTTGGGGTTGGGTTTCCATGCGGCCACTTTGACTCGCGAAAGGAATTCCAGCGTGGGGATTTCGCCCACGGCCACGGAACGAGTGGCAGCGAGGAGCGAATCCGGCGGCAAAGGGATGGCTGGTGCGGGAATTGCGGCAACTGCAGGCGAGGCGTCCGCCGCCCCCGCTGGGCGGTTGGCTCCCCTCTCCTGTTCGGCCTTTTTTAGTGCTTCGTGGATTCTGCTCATCCCACACTCTCCATTCAGTCGTCACACCTCAGTGTGACCTTCGAAGTTTCCGCATCAGGAGCCCTGCCTCGGATGCGGATTGCTCCCGCGCCTTGATTTCCTGCGCGGAAGTCCGGGCCGGCGTCGCAACCGGCCCTATGACATCGAGTTCGAATTCCTTGACGAGCTCCATGATGAGCTCCGGTCCGATATTCCGCTGCTGGCTGGCATACCCGCTGATCAAAGCGTGCTCGCAAAGTAAGTTGATCACCCGGGGAATTCCACAAGAGTATTTTTGAATTACTTCAACCGCCCGAGGAGAAAAAATGCTCCGCCCATCCCAACCCGCGACGTGCAGCCGCTGGGCGAGATACTTGGGGAGTTCGTCCTCGGCCAGGGGGAATGTCTTCCCTCGAAGGGTAATGCGCTGCCGGAGCTGCCGGACCTGCGGCTGAGAGAGTTTCTGCTCGAATTCAGGCTGGCCCGCCAGGACAATCTGGAGCAGTTTTTCCGAAGAGGTCTCCAAATTGGTCAAGAGGCGGATTTCCTCGAGGAGCTCGAGCGACAGATTCTGGGCTTCGTCGACGATGAGGACGGTTGTCCCGCCTGCCTGATAACGCTCCAACAGCCACTGATTCAGACGCATCAGCATCTGGCTCTTGACGCGCGGCTCGGTGGGCAATCCGAAGTCGGCGAGCATAAAATCAAAAAATTGGACCGTGTTGAGGCGGGAGTTGAATATAAAAGCGGAAGCGATACCCTTCTGGCGCAAGGTTTCCAGCAGCTTGTTGAGCAGTGTCGTCTTGCCGGTACCCACTTCTCCGGTCAGAAGGATGAATCCCTTCCGGTTCTCAATGCCGTACCGCAAGCAGGCAAGAGCTTCCTGGATATGCTCGGTCACATATAGGTAGCGTGGGTCCGGATTGACATTGAACGGGTTTTCACTCAGCCCGTAGAATTTATGGTACATATCCTCGTGCTCACCTCTTGTCCTGCCTGCGCCGCGACTCCGCCTGGCCAAGTCATTGAGCCGGCTTAAGCCATTCGCCTCCGGTAAAATCCACGCGACGCGTGATGACGGAACCTGCTCTCATTTCCACCGACCCTTCATAAACCCTAGAATTAGGAAGTTGAATCCGGTATTTGTGGGGTCCAGCGGCCAATGTGATCTGAACCGGGCTGGACTGGAATGGCCCGCCATCAAATGAGACGGGCAATCCAGGCGGCTCGGTGACAATCGTGATTTCTCCTCCGCTGGGTGACAGGGTAGCGCGAAAATAGGAAGTCTCACCTTCACGGATGGTCATTCGCGTTGACACGTCCTCGTACCCCGGCTTCGAAACCGTGACCGTGTGCGCGCCCACCCCGAGCTCTGGAAACACATGGGGCGCGATCCAATCGCCCGAAGACTTCCCATCCACCGTGATGATTGCGCCTTCGACGGATGCCGTGACAACGGCCATTCCAATCTTCTGCGGCCCGGCCTCGGAAGGTTGGACAGGAGGTTGAGCCGAAACACCTCTACCCGCCCGGGAAGGAACGGCAGGGCGCACCCTAGGCGGGGGTTGCACAGGGGCCGGCTCTACTTTTGCCTCAGGCTGCACGACAGGCGTCGGAGAATGGACCTCCGCCTTTGTCGCGGGCTGTTCAGAAGTCGGAGGTGCTGAATGGGCATCCTCGGGAGAGGCGACAGACGACGCTGCGGGAGCTTGATTGTCAACAGCGGAGCTGGCTGGCGCGGCGATTTCTGGACTGGGCGGCGTTGCCACCGGAGGCGCTGCCGGGGCGGGAACGGTAGCCACCGGGATGGATTGGCTTGTGTGTCTCCAGATCAGAAAGGCGCCGGCCCCTCCTGCAATCAAAGCGGCCGCGATGGCCAACCATAACGTTCGGCTCTGAGAGGGGGTTCTCGTGACAGCCACAAAAGGGGGAGGAGGAGTGGCCTGGCGAGGCAAGGGTGCTGGAGCTGGCGGCTTCACGGCCGGTGCCGGCGGATACACTTTGACCGCCACCACTTTAGTCTTCAGGGCCTGGAGGATTTCGTCGTCCGACGTAGGTTTATCGGAACGAGGCTGAACGACGGCTGGGGGCGCGGGCTGCAAGGGTTCACGGGTCGCCAACTCTTCTGCCCAGCCGAAGCGGCTCGTATTCTGCAGAGTCACATCTTCCGGGGGAGTCTCAACCGAGCTTGTCCAGACTGCGGTTCTTGGGCTCACCTGTACCGGCGGCTCAATGGGCGCCGGAGGGGGTGCCGAGGGTTTCCGAACTGTAGGCGGTGGCGTCGCCGATCTTGGGGGCGCCGACACCGGAGCCCCGCGATCGGACAAGTCCGCATACCCGCCAGGCTGGACTTCGTTGTTCAGGCGCTCCGCCGGGGGCGGGGGCTCGGGACTGACAACGATTGGCTTGCTCCGATCGGTGTAAACCCCCGCCTGTACCATGTCATCTATCGTGAGTTCAGGGGGCGGGGGCGCAGTCGCAGGGTAGAGGTCAAGCTCGAGCTCGCGGGCCACACCTTCAACGATCTGTTTCGGGACTACGGTCTGGTGCTCTGCGAAGGCGCCGATGAGGGAATCCTCGCAAAGAATGTTTATGATTCGCGGAATCCCTTCGGAGTATTTGTGCACACTTTCGATGGCTTCCTGCGAAAAGATCAAACGGCCATCACTGCCCCCAATGCGCAGGCGGGTGGCGATATACTCACGGGTCTCAGCGGCGGTCAAGGGATGTGTCTTGGCGCGCAGCGAAATGCGCTGCCGAAGCTGACGGAATTCCGGGAGCCGAAGCTTCATCTCGAGTTCCTGTTGCCCGGCGAGAACGATTTGAAGAAGCTTTCCCGACGGGGTTTCCAGGTTGGTGAGCAGGCGGATCTCTTCCAGCAGTTCGGGTGAGGCATCCTGCGCTTCGTCGACGATCAAGACACCTGTCGTTCCGGCCTGATGGCGGGCGAGCAGCCAGTTGTTCAGGTCCGCGAGGATTACACTCTTGAGCCGCGACTCGCAATTGATGCCAAAGTCGGACATGGCATAGTCTAGAAACTGGAAGGGATTCAGCCGTGGATTGAAAACAAAGGCCGAGGCGATTTGTTCCTGGCGCAGCCATTCGAGTAACTTATTGAGAAGCGTCGTCTTACCCGTCCCCACGTCGCCCGTCAGCATGACGAAACCCTTTCGCGCTTGAACGCCATAGGTCAGGCACGCCAGGGCTTCCTCGGTGTGTGGAGTCGAATAGAGAAACCGCGGATCCGGCGTCACGTTGAACGGATTTTCCTTGAGGCCAAAAAACTTCTTATACATAAACTACGCTACCACTCTGGCTTGGGTCGGCGGCTGCTTCCTGCGCAGTCGCGACCAAAATCCCTTCTTGCCGTTCAGGTTTATATGGCTGATCGGGATGAGCGCCAGCGTCGGGACTTGCAGGAAGAATTTAACGTCGCCCTCGGTTCGAATTGTCTTGTCCTGCATCTCCAGAAGGAGAGTAATCCCGATTCCAATGGCCAATCCAATCCCCAGTCCGCCGGCGGCGAAGAGCGGACGATTGGGAAACGAAGGGGATTGGGGCAGATTGGCCGGATCCATGACTCGGAATTGCTCCCCCTGCTGGCGCCGCTCGAGATTGGTCGCCATCTTCGATTGAGACTCCTTGGCCAGCAGTTCATTGTAGAAGTTGAGCGCCGTCTGGTAGTCGCGCGTCAGTTCCTTGAACTGCTGCTCAACCGCCGGGCTGAGAGAGAGGCGCGATTGATACATGCCAATCTGGCCTCGGAGGCGGCTTTGATCCCGCACTTTCTCCTGGATGGTCTGGTCCAGTTGCCGAATCTGGGCGCGCAACTGCTGGATCTGTGGGGTTTCGCGCTTCACAGGAGGCGTATTGGAAGCCGCGGTTGCGGGCTCGGGTTGGTCTTTTGCCTGCTCGATTTTTTTCTGAATCTCCGCAATATCGTTCTTCAGCTTGATGACATCGGGGTGGTCATCGGTGTACCTC
>JACQNR010000316.1 GCA_016202975.1 Acidobacteriota bacterium | reverse complement strand
TGAGTGGCTCGTGAAGTCCGAGCTGGCACCCGCAATCGTGGGCTGTTGGGGTTACTACTTGCCTTGGATGGGCACGGACAAGATGAAAAAGCATTGGCGGAACCTGGTTGCCCGCTATGGAGCCTACCCGGTGGTGTGGATAATCGCCGGTGAAAGGGACATGCCTTACTACCTGTCTGCGCGTCCGCAAGAAGACAGCGACTTGCAGAAGCGGGGCTGGACCGAGCTGGCGAAGTACGTCCGTAGCATCGACCCGTACGGGCATCTAATCACGATCCATCCCACTCGGCAGCCGGAGGGGCCCGATGAGCCAGTTTTTGACTTTGATATGATGGGGAGCGGCCACGGCAATTGGGGCTCGGCAATGGAAACGGTCGCGCGGGTCTCCGCACACTATTCGAAAATACCTCCGATGCCGCTGCTGAATGGCGAGACCATGTACGAAGGCCATCAACAGACCAATTGGCAAGACGTGGTGCGGTTCGCGTTCTGGGTCTGCATGATCAACGGCGCGGCTGGACATACCTACGGGGCGGGAGGGATTTGGCAGATGAATGGCAGGACGGTGCCGCACGGGCCCTCGCCTTGGGGCATTACTTACGAGAATACGCCTTGGGACGAGGCGATGGTCCTGCCAGGTTCACGTCAAGTCGGAATTGGCAAGACCATCCTAATGAAATTCCCCTGGTGGCGCTTTGAACCACACCCGGAATGGGCAGAACCACATGGCACCGCGTTTCTGAAACCTCATACAGAGTGGTTCGATATCAACAAGCGTTGGGACGAAGAGAAGGGCGAATACCTCCTTCCCTACGCTTCCGGGATCCCAGGTGAAATCCGAGTCGTCTACATCCCCCCGAAAATCTATGCTCCCCTTGGCCCTCTTGTGGTGAACTTGGAAGAGGGCGTGACGTACCGCGCGTCCTATTATGACCCTGTGACCGGAGAAAGATACAATCTGGGAATCCTGTCGCGCCCTAAGCTCTCCGGAGTATTTGAAGATTCTTTCGAAGTCTCGGCGAAGACCCACTGGGTCGATCATGGTAACCACACATCAGTGGAGGGGGGACAACTGTCAACCACAGGTTCGACCTGGACTGTGTTGAAAGATGTAGAAGCGTCAGACATGGTTGTGAACGTCGAAGCGCGGAGTGAAGTCGAAGTCGGTATCCTGCTAAGATTCAAGGATACTGACAACTGTCTTGTCGCAGTGTACTCGCGCCTCCTGAAAAGCATTTGGATCCACGATCGGCAGAAAGGTGAGTACGGGTCGCGGCTGGGCTTCATGGAGGTACCGGAAATGGGTCCGAGTGTCCGCCTTGTAGCCGAGGCTCATGGCTCGTCTGCAAGCCTTACGATCACCGATGGCGAGCACACCTATCGAACGTCACCGGTCGTGGTGACGAATATGCACGGTGGTAGCGTAGGCGTTTGGAGTGCGCGTTTGTCTTGTCAAGGCGACCTTGGGGGGGGTGGCTGCCGTGCAGCCCCCAGGCCTCCCTCCGAACCAGGTAGGCAGGGCTTTGGCAGTTTCGCCGCACACCAGATCGTAGGTGTTGCTCCGGATGCCAACCAGAACCTGGTTATTCTGAATGCTTGGCGCGCCCCTAATCTGCCTTTGTCACAAGACTGGGTGCTAGTGCTGGAGCGTTAACGCGCCAGTGTTGCTCCATCATTGCAGCGCCCATTTGGGCGAGCACCTCGTGCCAGCCGTCGACGATCGTAGACATCGAGCCTGGAAGGTGCTTTCCGCACGATGCCATCCTAATAGGCACTCAGCTCCGAGCAGGTCACGTAGTTGCGGGCGGGCCGACCCACAATTCGAATACCATACACTCGTACCTGCATAGGCAACCTAATCTCAAAGACTTGCCTATCCGTTAGGCGTGGGAGAGAGTCTGAATCCACGTCGGGATAGCCCTCGATTGTCGCCACCGTCACCCAATCTGAATCTTTCTGCATCCGGAGCTCTCCGTAAGGCACTCGCGTGATCTCGATGCGTGGCTTACCTCCGGAGGTGTCAAACCATCCGCCTTCCTCCGCGGTGGGGCCGTGTCGGAAGGTCACCCGTGAAATCGTTTCCGGTCGTTCAAGGGAGACGGCAAACCACACCGGATCCCCTCTTTTCCCGACCTTGCGCACCTCCTTGAATGTGTCGGGCATCGAGATCGGAGCGAGCACCTCAGTCAAACCACGGGCGTAATTCGCATACCCCACAACCGTCGGGTCGACCATGCAAAAAGTCTCCGGGTTATCGTCGGTCAGCGCCTCGGTGCTGTCGTGAGAGGAGATCACCCTATAGGGTTGTGCCGATGCCGTGGCTCGGGCAAACGCGGTGACTGCGGGGGCATTCCGCGGTAGCTTTTCTGGCCGCGTTGTCCAGACGCGGTACTCTACCGCGTCCGCAAAAGGCACGAACCGAAGACGGCTCCTCTCCGGGACCAGCTCTCCCGCAGTGCCTGGCTTCAAAGCGATGCCGTCAACCTCATACACTTGGCGACCGACCCACTCCAGGGGCCGCTGGACAGGCGTCACTGAAAGCTCTCCTGCGGATTGCGCCAGCGCCGTGCGCTCCAAATACGGTACATCCGGATTCAATCGCCGCTCCAACGCGAGAATCTGTGGACCTCGCTGCAACGCGACGTAATCGGGATAAGTGGTGCCGCCTGGCAGGGTACGGACCGCGAGCTCCATACGAATCTCCAGAACACTGTTCCGCGTCCAGGTTTGGGTGATATCGAGCATTTTGCCGGGGGTACCCTGTAAGGTCTGAGCGCCGCTGCTCACTTCAAAACGCCGCGCCCACACCGGGACTCGCAGTCGGACGGTAAAGGCCGTGTCTCTCTCGGGATTGATTTTCAGGGTGACATTTCCGTCTCGTGGAAATTCCGTCTGCGAGACGACTTGCACCGGCGCACCCTTCAACTCGAAGGAGACCGTGCCGGCGGTGTAGAGATTGACGACAAAGGCGTTCTGTTCGAGTCCCCACACCCATTGTGGAATCAGGGAGATTCCCCGAGCTCCATTTGAGAGGCAACAGACAATATCAGATTTCCATTCCTTGTGGCCGGTCAATGATGTGTAATAGCTGATATCGCCGTTATGAGGATCCTGAGCGGCAAGCAGTTGGTTGTAGAGGGCGCGCTCGATCTCCTGTCCGAAACGCGCCTCCCCGGTCAAACGAAGCAGCCGCCAATTGAATTCCAACCACGTCACGGTTGCACAAGTCTCGCCGACGTTGGAGGAGAACAACGAAAGCAACAGCCCGTCGGGCTGGAAGGCTTCGTGACCACAGGCCCCCGACCCCATCGCCCCCGTGATGTACAGTTGGTTGAGCCGAATGTCTTCCCAAGCGCGCAGGACGACCGCCAACAACTCCTCCTGGCCGGTCAGCCGGTAGAGATCGAGAATGCCATTGAAATTGGCCAATAGAAGGTAGGCATGACCAGTGCTGACGGCGGCCACGCTGCCGTGCTTCAGGATTGATCGAACGATGTCGGGCCCCTGCGGGTGGGTATAAGCGCGAATGACGTATTGCGCAAAGTTCAAATAGCGCGGTTCGCCGGTCAAGCGATACAGACGGCACATCGGCTCCAAGATCGCTGTGCAGAACATATCCCCGCAGAGTATGAACGGGGCTACCTTGTTGAATTCGGCGTTAGCAATAAGGTCCCGCTGGTCCGGTGCCTCTCCGAAGGTGCGACACAAGAGATCGGCGGCCTTCCGGCACGCCGCCAGATATTTCGCTTCGCCGGTAGCTTCGTAATAGCTGAGCAGCCCGATGAGATTCCATTTGTGAATCCAGACATCCACTCCTGTCAGGTGCCGGCCGGGCGCGTATGATCCCAAATAGCCGTCAGAACCTTGCGTTGCCAGCAAGGCCGCCGCCGTGTGATCCGCGAGCGCTTTAAGTCTTGTGCTGCCGGTAGACCGCAGTACGTTGGCGGCGGCATCGAGGAACATGCCTGCGTGTTCGCCGGCGAAGGATTCAACGGGTACGCGCGGAAAGACATAGCCCTTCAGAATGTCGGCCTCATCGACTTCCAACAGTCGAGCTTCCAGATTGGTGCGCATACGTTCCGCGAACACCCCACCGATCTGTTGCGACTCAAAGGGGAAGGATCGAAAACGCTCCCTGATCTGCTCAATGACCGGTGGGTTAGTTGGCCGCGAAGACTCTGAAGGCACCGAAGTGGCTGATGCAGCGCCTGCTGTCCAAATTGCTTTCGGTATCGCGGTCGCGGCAAGACTCTGAATGACTGCTCTACGCGATATCGTGTCCATATCAGCGGTCTCCTTTGGTTTCAGATTCGCGGTCTATTGATCTGACATTCGCTCTTCTGAAAAACGTTCAGCTCCGGCCGGCTCGGCACGGTTCTCAGCTTCCTTCTCGACCGCTCGGTCTAACTACTGGATCGAAGCATTCAGCCGAAGCAACATCCGGAGCAGGCCCTGCCCCCCGGCGGCCGGCCCACTCACCTAGGGCCAGACACTCCAATCCCTGAGGACCTGCCGCCGTCTTTATCTTCTTTTGTCGGCATTTGGCCCGGCGCATCGGTAGAGCATGCAACTGATTCACCACCGAGGTTCGGAAGTCCATCAGCTCGAACCGATGACGCAAAAGTTCTCGCACATCCCGCACCGCCGGCGACGGAATCCAGATCCGTGGAAAACCGTCCGTGAGCAACTACTCCCGTAGGTGCCTAGCATCCCGCAAGTCCGTCTTCTGCTTCCGCGTCAATACCGCACGGATCCGCGCCGCGTCACCCACCTACAACTTGTGCCCAAGCTCGGCCAGCATCCGTTCGAACCACTGCGCGTAGCCGGTGGCTCCCATCCCCACCCGGGCTGGAAAGAGCAGCGTAAAAAGGCCGGGCTTCACCATTCTCGTGCTGCAGCCGCGCTTGATGATCTCGCCGCTCGTGCTATCCACCATGGCAATTTGCTGAAAGCGTGTGTGAAAATCAAAGCCTATAATCAACATCCATCGGCTCCTTTCATCCGAGCCTTGATCGTTGCGCCACTACCGAGACTACGCGGTCACAAAGAGCCGACGCCGTTATCCAATCATTTTGATTTCCCGGCCGACCCCTAATGTACATCCGCCCACCTTTGCATACAAGGTGACCTGCCCGAGACTGTGTACCACATGCAGTAAGAGGGAAGGTGTCCCAGGCCCTTAATGGACTTGCAACCCCCGGATCCTATCGGGTCCCCTGAGCCTCCAAGCCGCCCCAATCAACTCTGGCAAGGCCATTGCCTCGGCTGCCAATTTCCACCTGAGGAAGTCTTTGATTTGATTGGGCAGGCGTGACGGCCCTTCTTGCGTTCCCCCTCTTCGGGAAGTTGTATTTCCGATGCGCATGCATCTGCCATAAGTGGTCAGAGCAGAGTGCGTCACGCTTCTTCACCTTTAAGGCTCGCGCCGCAATACACGCGCCTACGCGGGGCCGAATACTTCCCTGCCTCTTTTGGATCTGCAAAGAACTCAAGGTCACGGCACTAGGCTGACCGGGGCGCCCCAGATTTTCCGGCGACCGCGTAGCGGAAGGTCTGATTCAAGAGCTTTCCGCACCCATCGCACTTCTCGGTGATGTACAATCCACGCTGCTTGGCGGCCATGAGTTCGGCAATGGTGAGCATCACGGGGCACTGCGACGCAATTGGATTTCTTGTTCATTTAACTCTATTGGGAGAGTGACGTTAGTTGGCGTCGCAACGAATTAAACCGCAGCCGTACGGTTTACATCCATACGCACAACAAACGATGTGGACTGGGCCCCTGATCGCGAAAAGGGGTGCCAGGGACTTAAAGGAAGCGACCACCCGTGGCGTGAAGGGACCTAAATCGGTGTACGACTGCATGCATCCATGCGCAGTAACTGCACAAGCCGGTGAGGCGGTCTATGCGTCTCCGCCAAACACCGCCGGATTTTGCAACCACAGGAGCTCATAAGGTAGCCGCCAGCGCGTCAGAATTGGCCTAGGATGCGCCGCCGAAGGACAAAGGTCACGAGAGGACGCGCTTGCTGCTGAGGAACAAGACGCCCAAGTACAGGAACGATGATGAACGCGCGGACACCTTCCTCCGGGACGTCTTCGACGCTTTTCATGACGAAATGAATGGTCGCCCCAACACCAAACGCGGAACCCACCGGGTGAACTACCTTTTGACGACATGCCACGTTTATTCTGGTTCCATGACCGGGGCCACTCCGGATGGGCGGAAGGCGGGAAAACCTCTCTCCGACGGGATCACGCCGGTGCAGGGGGCGGACCGCCGCGGCCCCGCCGCCGTGCTGACGTCCGCAGCCCGTATGGACCACGTGCGCACAGGCGGCACGCTGCTTAATCAGAAGTTTACGCCGGCCTTGCTGGCGAACGAAGAGGGGCCTGCGAATCTGGCCCACCTCGTGCGGGCCTATTTCAAAATGGATGGCCACCATATTCAGTTCAACGTGGTGACGGCCGACACCTTGCGCGCGGCGCAGGCGAATCCGGAGAAATACTGTCACCTCATCGTGCGCGTGGCGGGATACACCGACTACTTCTGCGACTTGACGACAGCGCTGCAGGATGAAATCATACCCCGAACCGAACAGATGTCGTTCTAAGGGATCGACCCGATAGCGGATACGTTTGACGGCGCTTTTCCACCCTCTCGACGACCATGCCCGCGAACCTCACGCCCCAATACCTGGAAGCCGAGCGGCGCTTCAAGAGCGCCCGTACGACGGAAGAGAAACTCGAGTCGCTGGTGGAAATGCAGGCCACCCTCCCCAAGCACAAGGGGACGGAAAAAATGCAGGCCGACATTCGGCGCCGCATGGCCAAGCTGCGCAACGAGCAATCGAGACGCCCCGCCAGCCGCGCCGGGCTGATCTACAGAGTGGACAAGGAAGGCGCAGGCCAGCTGGCTCTCGTTGGGCCGCCCAACAGTGGGAAGTCAGCGCTCGTTCGTGCCGTCACCCACGCGACCCCCGAAGTTGCGGATTACCCCTTCACGACGCGCCAACCCCAGCCCGGCATGATGAGCTTCGAAGACATCCAGTTTCAGCTGGTCGATCTGCCGCCTGTCCATCCCGAGTTTCATGAATCGTGGATCTATCAAATCATTCGCAATGCCGACGCGGTGCTGTTGGTTGTGGCCCTGGACGATCCCGACCTGCTCGAGGATCTGGAGACGACGCTGGGAGAGCTTGACAAAGCGAAGGTCCATCTCGGGCATGGGACCATGCCTGGAGTCGTCGGATGGCTGCAGAAACCAACGCTACTTGTCGGCACAAAGCGCGACCTGGGAGGCGCCGAGGATGATCTGGAAATTCTGCGAGAGCTTTATGGCCAGCGGTTTGATATCCTCGCGCTTTCCGCTGAAACCGGCGAAGGTCTGGAATTGCTGAGTCGCGCCGTCTTCGACCTGCTGGATCTGGTTCGCGTATACACCAAGGCTCCGAGCCACAAGATTGAGAAGACTGCGCCGTACGTGCTCCGGCGCGGATCTCATCTGCTCGACCTCGCTGCCCTCGTCCATCACGATTTCCTAACGCAGCTCAAGTATGCACGCGTTTGGGGACACGGGAAATTTGAGGGCCAGATGGTAAACCGCGACTACATACTAGGGGACAAGGACGTGATCGAATTGCACAGGTAGAAGCGAGCCAAGATGAAATAGAATGATGGAAATACACGATAGCCAATTGCATTTGCGAGGAGGATTAGGAATGAACATTGGGCGTTTATTGACACTTCCCCTAGTGGCGTTGTGCGCCGTAACAGGGCCGCTGAACGCGGAGCAACTTGCTGGGACAGCCGTGACCATCGAGTACTACTACAAACTCGCTCCGGGAACGACGAAGGAATGGCTGGCGCTCTACAAGAAGAATCACAACCCGATCCTTCAACAGCACGTGAAGTCCGGGTTGCTCCTGAGTGAGAGGCTTTTTGAGCGTCGCTACCATGCCCTTTCTCCTGCCTGGGATTACAAAGTCGTCATGGTATGGCGCGACGCTGCGGCGCTAGAAGAAGCACATCAAAAAGAGAAGGATATTATCCTTTCGCTTTATCCCAATCAGAATGACCACGACCGTCAGGAGCAGCGCCGGTGGGAGATTACCGAGCAACATTGGGATGACGTCTTGAGTGAAATCCCGCTGGACTGAACAAAGGGCGCCGGGAAACTCCTCATCGGGCCGTGCAACGCTGGGAGATTGCACTCATTTCTAAGACCTTGAGAAATTCCGCAGCACTAATTCGAAGGGCATGCGGGACAATCTTATAACCTAATTTATTTCAATATGATATGGTCAAGGCAAGGCCGCTTCTGGGCCACGCTGACAATCGCTCAACCAACGAAAATGGGCAGTTACCTGGACCGGAGGGGGACTTTTGCCAGCTTCCGGCGGTTTGATAGTGAATTTTGAAGATCCCTTTCGACTTCGGCAGTCAGGTTGCCGCCAATAGCTGCGAGTGGCCGGAGGTGGGTCGTTTTCACGCAGTTCCTTATTGTCACTAGCACGGTCCCAGACATTCCAAGTGTCCTGCCCACCATTTTGGGAGTAGTATTACAGCAATAAGAACAACCGACGTTTTGAGCGAGGTTGTTGATGAGCATCAATATCGGTCTGGACATCGGTGCCGTCAGCTTGAAGCTGGCGGCTATTGGTGGTACGGACGACGAGGCGCGGCTACAGTCCCTATGCCGGTCCTCGGAGTCATTCTTCCCGGCCCAATTTCCTGCCGCTGACCCTTTCGCAGGGCGTCCCCTCATCCTGTCCCGCTATCGCAGGATTCAAGCCAGTCCGATTCAGTCTACGTTTGACCTTCTGAAAGAGTTCTATGATTCCGTTCCAGAAGAAAGCGTGGAAGGCATCCGCGTGACGGGTTCGGGGAGCCAACTGATCGCCAAGATACTCGGCATCTATTTTGAAAACGAATTCCGTGCCGTGGCGAAAGGCGTTCGAACCTTTTATCCTCAAGTTCGCTCGGTCTTCGAAATGGGCGGCGAGTCTTCAAAGTACCTGCGCCTCGAGCCGACGGCCAAATCGAAATACCTGGGCATCGTCGATTACGAAACTAGCGGCGACTGCGCCGCAGGAACCGGTTCGTTCATTGACCAGCAGGCCTCTCGGCTCCTCTACTCGGTCGAGGACGTCGGCTGCGCAGCGGCGGGCGCGAGCTGTTCGGCGCGTATCGCAGGACGATGTTCGGTTTTCGCCAAGACCGACATGATTCACGCCCAGCAGAAGGGCTACACGACGGACCAGATTCTGCGCGGCCTGTGCGACGCGGTGGCGCGCAACTTCAAATCGGCCATCGTAAAAGGCCGCAAGGTCGTTCCGCCCGTGGCGTTTATCGGGGCGGTCGCACTCAACCAGG
The DNA here is from genome assembly GCA_016202975.1 of Acidobacteriota bacterium. Classification (GTDB taxonomy): domain Bacteria; phylum Acidobacteriota; class Terriglobia; order UBA7540; family UBA7540; genus JACQNR01. Next base: position 2,061 of record JACQNR010000316.1, on the reverse strand, counting down.
GCGTGCGTGACGCCTTGGGCCAAGCGTTCAAATTGGATGAGACGAACTACTTTGTGCCCGAACACTACGCGTGGATGGGCGCGCTGGGTGCGGCGATGCTGGAGGCGGAGGAGCGCCGAAAGCGGTCCTTCAAGACGATTCACCAACTCCAACAACACGCCGCCGCGAAAAAAAGCTTCGCCTGTTCGGACGCGCTCTCGATGGACAGCGTTCAATTGCTTCGCGAGCAGGTGCGACCGCCGGCACTTCCCGATCTTGCGCCGGGCGAGAGGATCCAGGCGTATCTCGGGATCGATGTCGGGTCGGTGAGCACCAATCTCGTGGTGACCGATTTCGGCGGAAATCTCATCAAGGAAATTTATCTCTTTACCGAAGGCCGCCCGATTGAGGTTGTAAACCGGGGACTCGTAGAGATTGAGGCCGAACTGGGTGACAAGCTCGACATTCGTGGCGTGGGCACGACCGGCTCGGGGCGAGAGCTGATCGGAGAACTGGTGGGTGCCGACACGGTCAACGATGAAATTACAGCCCACAAGACGGGCGCCACGCATGTCTGCCAGAAGTTGAACATGGAGATGGTGGATACCATCTTCGAGATCGGCGGCCAGGATTCGAAGTTTATTTCCATCAACAACGGCGTGGTCGTGGATTTCACCATGAACGAGGCTTGCGCCGCGGGTACAGGATCCTTCCTGCAGGAGCAGGCAGAGAAGCTGGGCATTTCCATCAAGAAGGAATTCGCCAAGCTGGCCTTGGCCTCGCTCAGTCCGGCACGCCTGGGTGAACGTTGTACGGTCTTCATGGAACGCGATGTGACCAGCCTGATGCTGAAGGGAGCGGAGGTAGGCGACCTCTGCGCGGGCCTTGCCTATTCCGTGGCGCTCAATTATCTGAACCGCGTGGTGCGCGGGCGCAAGATCGGAAACGTCATTTTCTTCCAGGGTGGCACGGCTTACAACGACGCGGTGGCGGCGGCCTTTTCGCAGATTCTCGGTAAGCGCGTCATCGTGCCACCCCATAACGGCGTCATCGGCGCCATCGGAATGGCGCTCATCGCCCGCGACCGTATGATGGCAGAGGGCGGGGCCACTCGCTTTCGCGGCTACTCGCTCAACCGCGTCAATTTCTCGACCCGCGATTTCGTCTGCCACGCCTGCTCGAACTACTGCGACATGAAGGAATTCAATATCGAGGGCGAAAAGAGTTACTGGGGTGATAAGTGCTCGGACAAATTCCGCAAGCGGGCGCGCACCGATCGCCAGCCGGTCATCGAAGACCTCATCGATTTCCGGGACAGGCTGCTCGAAGAATCTTGGATTCCCCCCACGGGAAAGAAACGCACCGTGGGCATCCCGCGCACGATGTTCTTCTACGACCGGTTCCCCTTCTGGTGCGCGTTTTTTCAGGAACTGGGCTTCGACGTCATCACTTCTACCAACACTGACCGAAAGATTACTGCGGCGGGCGAGGACTTGACGATTGCCGAGCCTTGCTTCCCCGTCAAGGTGGCGCATGGCCACGTCATGCAGTTGCTGGAAAGAGGCGTGGACTACGTACTGGTTCCCAACGCCGTCAATTACGAGGCCCACCAGTGCAAAGTCGATTCCCACCTCTGCCCCTGGAACCAGACTTTGCCCTTCGTAATTCGCGTCGTGCCGCAGTTCGAAACTGCCCAGGAGAAGTTTCTCGCCCCGACCGTCCACTTTCGACTGGGCCGGAAGCATGTAGAAAAAATATTGGGTGATTTCATCACGGAGAAGCTCGGGATATCGCGGCGGCGGAGCGATCGCGCCATATTGGCCGCCTACGCGGCCCAAGGTGTGTTCACCGATGCCCTCCTCGAGTCCGGGGCACAGGCGCTGCAGCGGCTGGCGGAAACGGGCGAGCCTGGCATTGTGTTGCTCGGCCGGCCCTACAATATCTATGACCGAAGCGTCAATTGTGACATCCCACGCAAGCTGCGCGCGCTCTACGGCGTCAACGTTCTGCCTCTCGACTTCCTGCCCGTCGAACTCGAGGACATTTCTGATGTGAATCCCAATATGTACTGGAATTCAGGGC
>JACQNR010000315.1 GCA_016202975.1 Acidobacteriota bacterium | reverse complement strand
TACGAGGAGATCGCTGAACTTTTGGGTGTATCCGAGGGAACGGTGAAATCCCGTTTGACTCGGGGTCGCGACCTTCTGCGGCGGAAACTGCAACGACATTGGGGAAAATCCGATGTTTGAGAATTGCACCGAAATCCGAGGATTGTATACCAGTTACCTCGATGGATACTGCGACCGGGCCGAGCTGAAATCCATCCGTTACCATCTGGGTAATTGTGACTCATGTCGAAGTGAGCTGGAGAGGCTTCAAACCATTCAGGCGGAGCTTCGCGCGCTGCCCCGGCGGCGGATCCCGTCTGACCTGGCGCTCGAATTGCGCGTTCGCCTGTCGCAGTACCTGCATAATGACTGGGTCAGCCGGTGGCAGGTTCGATTCGAAAATTCGCTAAAACCTCTGGTGATTCCTGCCGCAGGTGGAGTGTTCGCCGCGGCGATTTGTTTCGTGCTACTCCTGAGCGCGAATCCCATCAAACTGCCCGCAGTGCAGCGACCGGATGTACCGATTTCACTGATTACTCCCCCGCGTTTGCGTGAACTGCCACCCATCAATTTCAACACCAACGATGACCAGCTCGTGCTCATGACACGCGTCGACGCGGCCGGGCGTGTGAAGAGTTACGAAGTAGTTTCCGGCCAGGTTTCGCCCGAAGTCAGGTACAATCTGGATCGCCTAATGTACTTCAGTGTGTTCGAACCGGCCACGACCTTTGGCACTCCGACGGACGGGAAGGTTCTTCTGGCGTTGAGTAGAATCACTGTCCGGGGATAGCCCATTTGACCCTTCTCGATCTGAATCGGCGCTTCAAATCCTGGCGAGAGGGGTGCGGTATGCCTCGCCAGGTCGGCTTGTCTCATCTCTGGGCACGTTTCAGGGTGTGCGGGGTACTGCTGATGACCCTCGCGGCTGCGGCGCCGGGCTCCGCACAGCAGGCTGGTGGAGTGGTACTCGATTCGAGTGAGCCCTTGTTCGGGGTCCTCGCCGCGAGAGTCGTTGCGGGCGAAGATGCTGTTACCACCTCCGGGACTGGCCAGGAAGAGCACCGCATCGTGAGCGAATACTTGAAGCGAAAGAACATTCCGGTCAGTGCTCAGATTCGGGCTGTCTTTTCCGAGGTGCAGGTGCGACCGAAATCGGGTGGATATCTGAGCCAGTGTATTTCGCTCGCGCTCTTGATGGGTCCGCCGCCGGATTACAAACCGACCGCCCCGCAAAACACCCTGCCTCCGGATGCCAGGAAACTCCTCGGATTGGTCCCGCTTCTGAAATCCTTCTATGACCAGGCGAATCTGACCGATCTCTGGGCGCAGATGCAGCCCCGGATCCAGGCGGAGATTGACCGCCAGAGTCCAGCCATCCGCCGCACGATTGAACTTTCCGACGTCTATTTGCGATTTCCGAGTGGGGCCTACCTCGGGCGCATATATGACATTATCCTCAGCCCCCTCGGACCGCCGGAGCAGGTCCATGCGCGGGTTTACGGACAAGATTACTATTTGGTTGTCACGCCTTCCCGGGAGCCCAAAATTGCGGAGATTCGTCACCAGTATCTCCATTTCCTTCTCGATCCCCTGGCGTTCAAGTACTCGACCGAGCTCGACAAAAAGGCGGAAATAAAATTCCTGGCTCGCCCCGCGCCCATGTTGCCCTCCGATTTCAGGGAAGACTTCGGGCTGTTTATCGTTGAATCCCTGATCCATGCCGTAGAAATGCGACTCGACAAGCGCCCGGCAAATGAGGCGGCAAAGCGCCTGCAAGAACTGGCCGAACAGGGATTTATTCTGGCACCCTATTTCTATTCCGCGCTGCTGGAATACGAAAAGCAAGATACGCCCATGAGCTTGTATTTCAGGGAGATGATCCAGAATATCAGCCTTCCCAAGGAAAAGGAGATGCTGGCAAAGATCCAGTTTACTCCCAGTCCCGAGCCCGGTACCTCGGAACAGGTTCCCGCAGTGTCGCAGGAAGAGGCCTTGCTCATCCAGGGGGACAATTTAATTGCCGAAGGGAAGTACCTCGATGCCAAGGGCGTATTTCGAAACGTCCTGGACTCGCTGAACCCGAAAAGTGAGCGGGCTTTATTCGGAATGGCGGTGGTCTCCAGCAACACGCTCAAGCCGGGCCTCGCGGAAGATTATTTCAAAAAGACGTTGGAGGTTGCCGAGGACTTGCGAATCGTGACTTGGTCGCATATTTATCTGGGGCGGCTCTACGACATTGAAACCGACCGAAAGCGCGCTCTGAGCGAATATCAAGCCGCAGCGCTCACGGCCACACCTTACCCGGATGCTTATCGAGCGGTCCAGGATGGTTTACAGAGGCCTTTTGGGTTTCACAAGTAACGGTGGTTGGGCCGATATTTCCCGGGGGCCGAATTTCTTTCAAGCCTGCCGTTTCGTTGACACTAATGGAGCTTTCTTGTAACCTGAGTATTTTGAGAGTTTTTTTCCGCCAACAGGAGCTTTCAACTATGCGAATGGTCTTCATTGTTTTGGTCGCGGGGGTGCTGGTAGCGGCGGGTTCGCTGCTCGCCCAGGGTCCCCCTCCTCCACCCCTCTCCCAAAAAGAACTTGTGAACATTTTGAAGTCCAAGGAGCTTTCGGCCCAGGCTGTGGCGACGGTCGAACAACGAGGTGTCGATTTTGAGCTTAGCCCCGAAATTGAGAAGCAATTGCGCAAGGCCAAAGCGAGCGATGCGGTCATCGAAGCCGTGAAGAAGCAAACCCCCACGGCGCGGGCGGAACGGGCTATCGCCCAGGGGGGTGCCCTGGCAACACCCGAAGAGCAGCAGGACATGTTGGCCGTTCAAAATGAGCTGAGCCCCGACGTGGCGATACAGCTTGCGAATGAATTTGCGCAAAAGCATCCCAACAGCCAACTCCTCACTTATGTTTATGCTTTGGCCGCGGCGCAGTATGAGCAGAAGGGTGATGCGGCCAACGTGATTGCTCTGTGCGAGAAGAGCCTGGCACTCAAAAGCGACAACTTGATGGCGCTGCTGATCATTACCGCAAACTTGCCCCAGCCGCGGTCCCTGAAAAGCGGAGATGCCGAAAAAAAACTGGACCAAACGGAAAAATACGCGAACCACGCGCTGGATCTCATTGCGAAATTGACGGCACAACCGAACGAGTCGCCTGACCAGTTTACCGCGCGGAAGGCGACCTATCTGCGTGATATGCATGCTGCTTTGGGCATGGTCCATCTCCAGCGAGCCATGCTGTCTCTGGGCGAACCTGACCGGGAAGAACTGGCTAAATCTGAGGCGGAATACACGACAGCGGTCACGATTTCCGGCGAACCGAACGCAGAAGATTATTACCGTCTCGGCGAGGTGCGCGGACATTTGAAGAAAATAGACGCTGCGATCGAAGCGTTTACCCGATGCGCTGAGCTCGACAAAGGGTCTGGCATCAAAGCGTACGCCAATCAGAAGATTGCGGACCTGGAGAAAGCGAAGGGGCAGGGACCCGCTAAGCCTTAGCGGCATTCCGCCTCTTGCCGGCTGCGTGCCGGTCGCAGGTGGCTGCGCCCGGCCGGAAGGGGCAGGTCGAATCATCGGTTGTGCAAGGCTGGAAAAGTACCTACCGAGGATTCGAACGATTGTCATGGCCGGAGCGAGCATCGAAGAATTACAGTCTCAGATCGGCTACGAGTTCAAGAACCCCCAGCTATTGCTGGAATCTCTGACCCATTCCTCTCGCGCCCAGGAAAGCGGCCCGGGAGCGCGCGACAACGAAAAGCTCGAGTTCCTGGGCGACGCCGTTCTGAACTTCATCGTTTCTGTCCGTCTGGCTGAAGCATTCCCCGAAGATGCGGAAGGGAAGCTCTCCCGCGCACGCGCCCGGCTGATCGCCGCGGACCACCTGGCTGGAGTGGCGGCAAAGCTGCGTCTGGGCGAGTATCTGCTCCTGGGACGAGGAGAGGAGAAGACTGGAGGGCGCGGCAAGACCAATCTACAGGTCGATGCGCTGGAGGCGATCATCGCGGCCCTCTACCGGGATGGCGGCCTGGGAGCGGCGCAATGTTTTATTGAAAAGTATGTATTGCCCGAAAACCTCGCGTCGCGAGGGGAGGAATTGTTCTCCACGGATTATAAGTCTGCGCTGCAGGAATTTCTGCAGGCCGGCAACGGCGCTCCTGCGGAATACCGGGTCATAGACGAAAGCGGTCCCGAGCATCAGAAAACCTTCACCGTGGAGGCGACGGTCGAAGACGTTCCCCCTTGCCGGGGCAGTGGGGGAAGCAAGAAAAGTGCCGAGCAGCAGGCGGCACGGGTTATGCTGGAACAACTGGGAAGGAAAGTGTAACGGGCATGTCGGAAGCCTTCAAAAAATCCACATTACGGGACACTATTGAGTCGCTCGTGGTCACGGTGATCCTGGCCGTTTTCGGGACGACGTTTGTGGTTCAAGCGTTCAAGATCCCGAGCGGCTCCATGGAAAAGACCCTGCTGATTGGGGATCATCTGCTCGTCAATAAGTTTATTTTTGCGATTCCCACGCCCTGGATCGAGCGCCTCTTGCCGTACCGGGAAATCCGGCGCGGTGACATCGTAGTATTCAAATTCATGTGGCAGCCCGGCGAGCATTACGTCAAGCGCGTCGTGGGACTTCCGGGCGACCGTCTGCTCATCGTGAATCGCCAGATCTACATCAACGGCCAGCCTTACGCCGAACCATTTGTTTACCACTATGATCCCGGGCGGCATTTTGCAGGGGACGATTTTCCCACCTCGGATTTTGATTTTGTCAGCCGCGCGAGAACTGACTGGCTCCCCGAGATGGACGCGCAGATTCGTAACGCGGAACTCCTCGTGCCTCCCGGGCAGTATTTCGTGATGGGAGACAACCGCGAATCGAGTTCGGACAGCCGCTTCTGGGGCTTCGTCCCCCGCGCCGTCATTACCGGCAAGCCGCTCGTTGTTTATTGGTCCTATGAAACCTCCCGCGAAGAGTTCGCGATGAATTCGTGGGGTGACCGCATCAAGCAGACCTTCGACCTGGTCGTGAACTTCTTTTCCAAGACCCGATGGCGAAGGACGTTTCACTGGGTGCGTTGAGCATGGCCGGTTTTCGCCCCCGAAAGTTTGTGGTTGTGCTTCTGGGCTGCGGGCTGGCGCTTACGGCCTGGTTTCTACCATCCCAGTTCAGTGCCGAGCGTTACCGGCGCCGTCTCGAGGCGGGACTCGAAGCCTTGCTGCACCGGCCCGCGAGCTTCGCTTCAGCCTCCTTCCATCTGCTCCCTCAACCGGGTTTTGCGCTTGAGAATGTCGTGATCCGCGAGGACCCGGCTTTCGGCCCGGAGCCTTTCGCGCGCATCGACCACGTCGTCTGCGACCTTCGCTGGAGTAGTTTCTGGCACCGCGGATTGGACTGCGCGCGCCTCGGCCTCACACGGCCAAGCTTTAACATTGCTCGCGACGCGCGGGGAGAGTGGAATCTTGAGAACTTTCTGGTGATGACCGGTGTGACGACAGGACATCCTTTGCCAGCGGACTATTCGACCCCCTTGCCTTTCGATATTAAGATTGAGGACGCCCGCCTGAACTTCAAGCAGGGTGACTACAAGAAACCTTTTGCAATCGTCGAATTGCACGGGCGTCTGAACTTTGATCCCGTGCGGAAAAGAATCCGATTTAACCTGACGGGAAATCCGGTTCGCATGGACATTGCTTTCGCGCCGCCAGGGTCCGTAGAAATTTCGGGATCATGGAGTCCGGGGCCCGACCTGAGTGGCGCGTTTGACGCAACCCTGCGGACACGGGCAGCGTCGCTCTACAACTGGGTTCCCCTGATCACAGGAACAGACCGGGAGATTTATGGCGTGATGGATGCAGATATCCGCCTTCGAGGCTCTTTGCGCACGGCCAGTATCGAGGGCGAGTGCTTGATCTCCCAGATTCACCGTTCGGATTTGCCACCCCCTGCTGATCCCATGCCCATTCGTCTTCGAGTCCGCGCAGGATACGATTTGACGCGGGGGCGCCTGGTCGTCGAAAGCGCCGAGGCAATGTTCTCCGATTCAAGTGTCCATTTGACCGGAACCGTCGCCAAGATCCCGGAGATGCCCGAGCTGGACCTGGTAGTGGCGCTCGAACATACACAACTGGAGGATTGGAACCGGCTTGCACGGCGATTGTGGCCTACACCCATCGGCCTGACGCTAGCCGGCCGCCTCGACGGCTTGCTTACGATACAAGGCCATGCAGGCGGACGTCGTTATGGAGGCTTCATCGCTGGTCGCGGCGCCCGGCTCGTGACCTCCGCGGAAGCCTTCCCCGTTTCCGACCTTGCCTTGAGGTTTGATCAGAAAGGTGCCCGACTCGACCCTGTCATTCTCACCCTTGCGCCGCGCTCCACCTTGGCGATCGAAGGTGCGTTGTATCCTTCAAGAGCGTCGGCAAAGCACGAGGGTGGCACCGAGCCACCGCGCTACGAACTACGATTGGACACGAAGTCGGCAGACTTGCGGGACGTCGTTCGTTTTGCGCGCGCCTTGGGCATTTCAACTTTCAAGACAGTTGATGCACAGGGGTTAGGGAACTCCACGGCGCTACTGAGGGGCGCGGCCTGGCCGCCGTCCAAGCCCGCCGTCTCGGTGAAGGCCGAGATTCGGTCGGCCCGTTTGCTCATCCCTGGACTTACCGAGCCTCTCAACATCCCACGCGCACGCCTCCAATTGACGGATCATCTTTTGGTCATCGATTCCCTGACGGCGGTCATTGGATCGAGCATTTTTACGGGGCGGGTGGAACGTTCCCGAATCACAGGAAATCCCTGGCAGTTTGACCTGCAGGCTAATTCCCTAAGCGTTGAAGAAGGCGCGGCATGGTTCGATGCTCTCGGGCATCGCCCTTCCCTCGCGCTGCTGGAGAGAATTCCGGGGCTTGGGTCCAACGCGACCCGCCGCGCGGTGGCTTCGGGATTATTCACCTCCATCAACGCGCGCGGGAATTTTTCGACTCCTCTGCTGACATACCGCTCCCTGCGACTCCAGAATTTCGAGGCATCGTTAAGTCTTTCAAACCGCATCCTAGGTTTGTCCGGGGTTTCCTTTCACGCCGGTCGGGGGCGCGGCGAGGCGAGCGCGCACGTGAACCTCAACCAGTCGCCGGCCCAGATCGCCGCGGAGGTGAAGCTTGAAACGATGGCGGACCGGTTGCCGCCGGCGCTTCGAAAGGCGCGCGGAGTTATTTCCGGAATGGCGCAGATACGGACGACCGGGTTGAGTCGCAGTGAAATGGCCGCCAATCTCGAAGCGGAAGGCAGGGCGCGGTTGGAAAGGGTCAATTTCGGCGATTTCGACCCGTTGGGAGCCATCCTCAGGCGCACCCGCAATAGTGATATCGACCGGCCGCGCCGCGAAGCGTCGGTCAAGACAGCGGAAATAATTTTTGGAATAAGAGACCGCCAGGTCAATTTGGTGAATCAGCAAATCGATGTGGATGGCACCACGCTTGTCCTCAACGGAAGCTGGACGCTTAATGGTCCGCTGGATCTGGAGGTGATTGCGGATTTCCGGCAGCACAAACGGCCATGGGCGGCCGCGGGCGCTTCGCAAACCGAAGCAGCACCCGCTGCGACGCTCCATTTGACGGGACCCCTGGGAGAGGTTCAATCGCAAGTCGTGGGAATGGCTCCACTGGCGAGTCGTTAGACGGTAGAATGGGGAGCATGGAGCGCAGAAGACGAAATTGCAGGACAGGAAGTCTTCAGGTTTGCATGGCAGCCTCCACGCTCATGCTGGGCGCCGTGCTCTACGCAACGGCCTGGGCGTTGGCCCGGCCGGCTGACCCCGAAATCGGTCCCATCTCCAAGTCCGCCGCGGACGAGCTAGCGGCAAAGATCGCCATGCTCTCAGACCGACGGGCCCGGCCTACCGACCCCCTGGATCCCGTTACGATCACGGATCAGGAAGCCAATTCGTACCTCAAATACCGGGGACATGAATTCCTGCCACCTGCATTGCGTGATCCGGAATTGCACATCCTGTCGGATCACCTTGCAGGCGCTGCCAACGTAAATTTCGACGAATTGGGTGCAACGCAGGCTAAGTCCGATGACTTGACGTCCCGTTTGATGGCCTACGTATTCAAAGGAACGCAGCGGGTCACGGCCACGGGGACGCTCGAAACCCAAAACGGCGAAGGAAAATTCGCTCTCACCGGCCTGACGGTAGGGGGTACGTCCTTGCCGCCCGCCTTCGTTACCTTCATCCTCCAAAGCTATCTGGAGAAGGAGTACAAGATCGACATCAGCAAGCCATTCCCCTTGCCAGCCAATGTGACGCGCATCGATCTCGCTCCGGGACGTGCAACCCTCCGCCGGATCGCTCTCAGTCGCCGGCCATAGCTTGCGAACTCACTTCGAGCCTTAACTCCTGCCGAACAATCGCACGTAGTTTTCCCATTTCGCGCGGACCTCTCCCATGATGCGCTGGTAGTCGGGGTCGGAGCGAAGTTTGTCCCAATTCTTGTCGTGCTGGAACCAGGGATAGTTGTGATTGCCGAGCTCGACCGCCCGGCGGAGGTAGGCAAGGGCTTCCTCCCGGTCACCCAGCATGCAATGAATGCCACCCGCCCAATAGGCCGCGTCGCCATCGAAAAGTTTCGCAGGAGGGTCCTTGAAGACAACCGGATGAATCCTCGACCGCTGGCCGCGCGAGGCGTAGAGGAAGCCCGCGAGGATGAAAGCAACCGCGTCATCCTGCTCTCGGCTCAATTCCACGGCTTTTGCGAATACATCTTCTGCTTCATTATTTTTGCCCTGGTAGTACAGGAATTCGCCCAAATACGCCATCGCCTTGAACTGGTCGGGATGGTTGGCCAGGACGCGGCGCATTTCTTCCTCCGCTTCACGTGCCCGGCCCAAATAGAGCAGCGACCGCGCGTGCATCCAATGCCGGTGAGGCGCCCCGGGATTGAGTTCGACGCTCTTGCGGAAGGACTTTTCCGCCAGTTCATTTAGCCCGGCGTAATGATAGATATAGCCGAGCATGTTATTGGTCGCATCCGAGTTGGGGGCCATCTGGTCGACTCTTCGGAGGATTTCGAGAGCTTCGATAAGCTGACCTTTTTGTCCGAGGGCATCGCCGAGGGCAGCCTGGGCTTCGGCCAGGTCGGGGGCCAGACGCACCGCCTCCCGCGCCGCCGTTTCGGACAGCCGCAGATTTTCCTGCGCGTGATCAATGTAGTTGGCACCTTCGTACTGGTAAAACTGGCTGAGCAGAGCGAAAGCGTGAGCAAAGGTGGGGTCGATCTTCACGGCCTTTTCGAGGATCGCTTCACCTTGATGAAGGTTTTCGCGGCTTGAGTCCATGGTGTATTCGTTCAGCAGATAGCGGGCCTGCAAGTAGAGCGCGTAGGCTTCCGGCGATCGAGTCATGGTGGAGGTCATGGCATTGTGCTCGGCCTGGGAGACCTCAATGCTCATTCCTTCGACGACCTTTTGGGCAATCTCGTCCTGAAATTTGAGCATGTCGTCGGCGCGCAGGTCATAGCGGTTCGCCCACTTGATGGCGCGGGTCCGGCCATCAACGAGTTGGACGGAGACGCGCACGATTCCTGAGGAGCGTTGAAAGGTGCCGTCAAGAACCGAATCAACGTCCAGTTCTTGTGAGACGTGCGCTGTGTCAACCGTTGCATTGGCATACTTCAGGACCGAGCTCGTTGGGCGCACAGCCAGATTCCGGAGGGACGCCATGCGTGCCGTGATGGCGTCGGCCATGCCGATGCCCCAGCCCTGGGATTCCGGTCGTCCAGAGAGATCGCGGAAGGGAAGGACAGCCACCGCGGGAATCTTGGGCTGAGCTGCTGGAGGCGGGGAGGAGGCGCGCTCCGGTGACCCCGGCTGGCGAATGGGCCCAACGAAATGCCATAAGACTGCGGTCACGATAACGAAAGCCAGGCTGACCGCTCCCGCCGCAATCAGTCGGGACTTGGGTATTCCTGCCAGGGCCGCAGGCCTGAAAGCTGGCGTCTTCTGCGAATCACGTCGCCCGGAATCTGTATCGCGTCTCAGCCGTCGCAGGTCGGCGAGCAGTTCGCGCGACGACTGGTAGCGAAGCTCGCGGTCCTTTTCGAGAAGCTTGTGGATGATCCGCTCGAGTTCCGGAGAGACGGCGGGGTTTACCTTCGTGACGGCGGCCGGAATCCGATTCAGTATGGCTTCGTACATGAGCCCCGGCGTGCTTCCCGGGAAAGGGTGGCTTCCCGTAACCATTTCGTAGAGGACGCTGCCCAGCGAGAAGAGGTCGCTCCGCGCGTCGAGTTCCTCCCCTCGGACCTGCTCCGGCGACATGTAGGCCACCGTTCCCATCACGGTGCCGGGACTGGTGACGAGCGCATTGGAAGCCGCCTGCGTTGGCCCGGCCGTGGCATACGATGCGGTTCCCGGCGGGCCAGCAGTTGCGATGACCTTGGCCAGGCCAAAATCGAGCACCTTGGCTTGCCCGCGCACCGTGATAAAAATGTTGGCGGGCTTGATGTCGCGGTGAATAATTCCCTTGCTATGCGCGGCGTCGAGCGCGTCGGCAATCTGGCCGGCGAAATCGAGCGCTGCGTCCGCGGCGAAACGCTTTTCGTCAATTCGGTGCTTGAGCGTCGAGCCCTCCAGCATCTCCATGACGATGAATCGCTGGCCGTCGTGCTCGCCCACGTCGTGAATGGTGCAAATGTTGGGGTGATTCAGGGAGGATGCGGAGCGGGCCTCGCGCTCGAACCGGTCGAGGGCAATGGGGTCGCGGGCCACGTCGGTGGGGAGGAATTTGACCGCGACTATGCGCCCCAGGCGCGTGTCCTCGGCGTTGTAAACCACTCCCATGCCGCCGCCCCTGAGTTTTTCTAAAATGCGGTAATGGGATATGGTCTGGCCGGTCATTCCTGGGTCCGCTTCCATGATGCGAGGTGTCGCTTGCCCTCACGGCATTTTAGGGGCAAGCGCGTGGCAAAGCAAGGAATCACAAACCGATTGCCCCTCACCACGTAGAAGCTTTTGCAGTACCTCAAGCAAGCGTCGTCAGGGCCCCGATTTATCGGGGCCGAACACGGCCACAAAGATTACGAAGTAGGGGCGCATCGCGATGCGCCCCTACTGAAGACCCAGAGGCGCCTCAGCGGC
>JACQNR010000314.1 GCA_016202975.1 Acidobacteriota bacterium | reverse complement strand
GTCACGGCCCCGGACGCTGAGGCGCGGATGCAGCGGAGCGGCCAGCCTGCCCGCGAGCTTGCCGCGTGCGGGGGCGTGATTGGAGAACATACCTTGCTGCGCGCTGGCTTGCGCCGATGGCACGGCCTTCCCTTTGGCTTGGCCTTCCACGTGCGCGAAGGTTTCCTACTCGCTGAGGAATTCGGCGGTGACCTGGGCGGCGGGTAGGAGCGGCGGGTTGATGGGTTTGAGGCCGTAGATTTCGCGGATTTTGTTGAGGGTGACTTGCAGCGGTTCGTCGGGTTTCTCGCGGCGCTCGGCCTCCACGGTTAGCAGTCGCTGCTTGACGCTCTCGGTGCGGATGCGGCTCATGGTCAGGCGTCGGCGCATGGCTTGGTTCTCTCGCTGCAACTTGAGCCGCGCTCGTATGGATGCAGCCATGACATCACCGGATAACAACCCCTGCATCAATGTTGCCTGAATCAGCACATCTTCATCCCCCGCCTGCAAAATCTTCTGCATCTCCCGCGCTTTTCTAATCGCAAACCTCAACCTGGACGCCGGTCCAAGTGGGGCTTTCCTTGGATGGCCTACGGTTGATGTGGGATTTGTGAGACGGGCGGGGGCGGATGGGGGTCTGTGCGATCGCTGCGGCCGCGGCGATCGCGGGGGTGTTTTTGCGTCCTGGGGGATCCTGGGGGGTTTTTGGGGCGTGTTCTTGCGGGCTTGGGGGGATTTGCTCACTGAACGTGCTCCGGGCTGACGTCAGGTTTTGCCTGTTGGGCTTCGATGGCGGCGGCGAGATCGCGGAGGGTTTGCGCGGTCATCGGGCATAGGTCGGACTGCGCTTCCTGGTTGGCTGCTAGCTCGCGGAGAAATTCGGCCTGGTGATTCATGGGTGTGTTCGCTTGGCGGTTTCGGGTTGGAGATCGCTGCACTCGTCGGGGGGCATGGGGAAGCCGGTTATCTCTGTGTCGGCGGGCAGGGGTTTGGGCACTTGCAGGCTTAAGGTTTCCTCTTCTTCTCGGATGGGGTTCATGGTTCGTAGCTCTCCTTGGCGAAGGCGGTGATGTCGGCGCTGGCGACGAACCAGCGGGCGACGATTTTTCGTGCGGGTATGATGCCGGATTGAAGCCAGCGGTAGAAAGCCGAGCGGCTGATGGGGATGGCGGTTTCCTTGCGCAGTTGGCGCAGGGCGATATGGGCTTGAATGTAGCGCTGGGCTTGGGGGTTTTGTTCAGACGGGAAACTGTGCACGGGCGGTGCCTCCGAGCATTTGGGGTGTGAGCAACTGGCGCTGGGGAATGGTTCGGGTTCCCTCCTGGTGAAAGCGGCTGTATCTTACCGCCGTTCCGAATACGAGGTAGGGAATTCCGCGCTCGTCCACGTCCAGGCGTTCGACGTGGGCGGGATTGAATTCTTCGGTGAGCGATGCGAGGAGCAGGCCGGAGCGTTGAAGCAGTGGACGGTGGATAGTGGACAGTGTGCGGTTGCGGCGCGCCGGCCAGGGGGTTCCGCCGCTGCGGCCTTGGGTGGCGAACTGCTCCCGCGCTGCGGCGCGGATCTCCGCTGCTTTTTCTTTGAGGGCTGCGGTTAGGGCCTTGGTCATGACTTCTGCCACGGCCTGATTGAATCGGGCGTGGAAGGCGTCGAGCTCGAGGCGGATTTCGATCACGGCTTGTTGTGGCGCGGCGGCTTCTGCCGTCGTGTGCGCTGTGCGCTGCACGCGTGAGGGCCGCCGCGCGGTGGGGCGAGCGCTCGCCTGGCCTGGCTAGCCTACTGTTTTCGGCTCGGCGCTGTCAATATCATTGAGAGCGTCCAGGGCGTTGCGGAGTTTGGCTTGCTGCGCTTTCCAGAGCGTGGCTTCTTCGCTATGGGGCGCTGCTTCGCGGAGGACGCTGGCGCGTCGGCTGGCGTCGGTGGTCGCCTGGATGATGATGCGCTTGGCGTCGGTGAGATTGTTCCTTTGCTCTCTGGTCATGCGGTTTGCTCCTTTTCTTCGAGTGCGGCCACGTCGGCGCGGAGGTCTTCGAGATCGCGGGCGATGCGGCGGAGTTCTCCGACCACGCGGCTGGCGGCGAAGGATGCTCCCTGAAATTCGCGGTCGTCGATCTCGTGGGTGAGGACGCGGAGGTTGGCGGCTTCGCTGGAGAGCAGGGCGCGGATGGCGGCCTTGCTGAGATGGGTGGTTTGCTCGGTCATCTTTTCTTCCCTCCTTTTTTGCGGCGCGGGGCCTTGTTGGGGATTTCCTTCATCCAGTCGGCGGGCATTTCGGTTATCTGGCGGGTGTCGAGCGTGACCTGGGCCTTGTTCTCGCCGAGGAACCATACGATGACGCGAGCGCGGTGTCCTTTGAGCGGGCCTGCGGTGATGCGGAAGTTGTAGCGTTTACCGGGCATGGCTTTTCTTCCCTCCTTTTTTGCTCGTGGTGGTTTTGTGGCTGATGGGTTTCAGCCACTGGTGCCAGATGCTGGGTATTGCGTGGTCTGGGAGTTCGACGCCTTGGACCGCTGCCAGGAAGTTGCCGGCTGTGGCGGCGGTGCCGATGATGCGGGCGCGCTTTCCTTTCCATGGGCCGCGTGTGATCAGGAAGTTGTACCTTTTTCCGGGCATCAGTTTTTCTCCTTTCGGTTGGGCTTCTCGTGGTGGAGTTCGACGGTGGTGGTTTGCTGGCTCGCTCCGCGTATTTCCCACTCGATTTGTGCCAGGTGGGCTATGGTGTTGTTTAACTCCGCCGCTGCGTACTTCCTGCGGTCCTGGGCGATGTCGAACATTTCAAGCTGCTCGATATCCTCGGTGACGGCGGCCAGGGTTTTGATGACGCTGGCGGCGGCTAGTTTTTCGCTGATGGTCGTTTCCTTCATCGCGTTTTTCCTCTTTGGTTTTCTCTCTCCCTGATATGCGGGCAGGTCTGTTGTTCTCTGGGCTCATCGCAGGCTGGGCAGGGCGTGGTGAGGTTTCTTGTTTCGTTGCACTCGCACCTGAGGAATTGCCTGCCGCAGTTGCAGAATCCCGAATGGCTGAGTCGTGGCGGTTGGCACCGGCAGTCGTTGCGATGCTCGCCGCAGATTGGGCAGGCCCGTGGGTTGGGGGTTTGGGTCTGCGGGAATAGTTCTTGCTGCCTCATGCTGATTGCTCGCCTTTCCGGCGGGCCGCGTCCATGGCGGCTATGGCGGCGCGGCAATCTTGGAGGCTGGGGTGATCGTACTTTTCTGTGGGCGTCCGGGGATGGTGTCCCATGAGGTACTGCACGATGCGCTGCCTTTGGGCGACGGCGGCGAGCCTGGTCGAGAAGGTGTGCCTCAAGTCATGGGCGGTGAAGGTGAAGGGCACGCGCAGCCTGAGGTGTCGCACAAAGGAGTGCGGGTCGCGGGGATTTTCCTTGCGGGTGGCGACGAGCTTGGCGTCGGGGTCGGTGACTTCCGCGAGGCGGTGGGCTAGCTCCCTGTGCAGGCGCTCGGTCATGGGGACGGCGCGGTGGGCGCGTCCCTTGATGGGGAGGACTTCGATCATTTTTTCTTGCAGGTCGATGTGCCTGCGGCGGAGGTTGCTCATTTCCTGCAGGGCGAGACCCGCGTCCTGGGCGAGCAGATAGCGGACGATGATGCGGCTGCTGGCGGCTGCGCACAGTTGGCGCGTTTCGTCGTAGCTCAGGGCGCGGCGGCGGGTCTCGTGGGGAACGCGCACCTTGACCAGTTCGACGGGGTTGGCGGGGATGTACCACTGCTCGGCGAACCATTGGAAGCGCGAGCGCAGCCAGAGCGTCTCGCGGTAGCTTGTCCATGGGGCGAGAAGCAGCTTGCGGCGCTCGATGTACTCGGCGAGGGCGCGCGGGGTGAGGTCGGCGAGGCGCTTGTTGCCGATGCCGCGCACGAAGGTGTTGAGGGCCTGGGTCTCGCGCTGGCGCGTCCCCTGGCTGATGACGCGGGCGTCCAGGTATTCGTTGATCGCCTCGGCGAGCTTCATGTCGGGCGAGTGCCTTAGGCCCTGCATGGCGGTTCTTTGCTTGCGGACTTCGGCTTCCATG
>JACQNR010000313.1 GCA_016202975.1 Acidobacteriota bacterium | reverse complement strand
CTGCACGCTTTTGCGGCGAAGTTCCCTCCACAGTTGCCTCGGGTTTTTATCGAGGGCCTCACCGTCAAAGGCGAGACCGTCATGGACCCCATGATGGGAAGTGGAACCGCGATTGTGGAATCATTCCTGTGCGGGCGGCGAGCAGTCGGATTCGATATTGACCCTCTCGCTCTAATGATATGCAGGGTGAAAACCCATCCTGTTGACTTTCTGGAAGCAACTTGGGCGGGCAAACGTGTGGTTAGTTCTGCCATCGGACTCGTGCAGCACGAACTGCCGTCATTGGAGGATAGCTTTCACACGAGGAGCCTCTCATGAAACCCACGCGGGCGTTTTGGATTGAAACAACCGACCGCACGCATCTCTATTACAAAGTTGCAGCGGCATCAACTAAAGAAGCCCTTGCCAAGTTTGAAAACGGAGAAGGCGAATACGTTGGGTGCAATGACCAATGTAACGAAGAGGTAGAATCCGTCCTTGAGGCAAAGCCTTCCATTGCCTGGAAATAGCGAGGCGGACATTTCCCATTAAAGTATGCCCACATTTTCTTCCAAATCTCTGTACGCTATTTTCTTGGAATAGAGTTCCTGCATCTTCTCAATCTCAATAAAAGTGATACGGCCACGGATCTCGTGAAATGTTCCACTAAGCAGGGCATCCGCCTTAGATCTTTCGCCCGGACCAGCAACAAGAAAAATGCGACTATTCCAAAGGTCGTACGCATGTTTGAGTTTTGCCAGAGCATGGTAAATATCGCCGCCAACTTGAATCTCGAATACGTAGGTCGGCACTGATTTTTCAACCCTTCTCCAGACCACGTCCAATCTTGTCGCTTCCATTGGGTATTCGACTTCTGCTAGGAACTTCTGAATCCTCCCCATCTCTGCAATCTTCGCTTTGAGTTCTTCGTGTAAGCCCGTGAGATTGGCTTTCTCAGCGACCGGCGGTCTAGTGAGCTGCTCAAACGCTTGCAAGGCAACCTCCCGCCCTTTGTCTTTCAACGGCTGAAATCCCGCTTGTACAATTGCCTTTAGGGAATCAATCTCGAGCCTCGACGTTTCCCACTGAGCGGGCGGGAAGCAAAACTCGACATCGAATTCAAACCTCAACGGCCAGAGGACTTCACCCTTTTGAATCTCGACGGGCCAGAGCGGCTTGTCCTGCTTGAATTTTGTGATCACTCTGCCCAACCCAATGGCGCCGCCGACGGGTCTGGTTACGTAAAACACTAATCCATCGCCCTCGGTAATCCGCTCCCACCAGCGCTTTTTTATGGCTTGCAGACCCCAGACATTTCCATTCTCGAAGGCGACCTGCCAATGCTCCGGACTTCCAACGACTAACCAGTACTGAGTTGATGGACTTTCCTTCTTCACAAATCAACCTCCAACGAGGCGTAGAGTAGAGCCAACCGCTTACTTAAGAACGCGAGGCGGCATTATCCCACACTTCGGACGCATGGCCACGGCGTGGTCTGGAATCTATCAGGCGTTGCTTTGGTACGAGTCAATAGCGATCATTCCTGGGCGAACTGGATTGCCTCACATCATTGATGCTAACCGATTGACCTCTCCTATATCCGCCAGGGGTGAACTCCGAGTTTGGCAAGCCCGCGCCGTCGCTGTTGAAAAGTACCTGGCGGACCAGTGGGATGTGGATCCGAGCAGGATCGCTGGGATGGTCGATAAACTCATGAAAATGCCTCCTTATGCTGGCCTTCAACGCCAGAATATTGTTGGGAGTGCGTTCGCAGGACTGGTCAAGCACGCCATGGAGCTTTTTGGTTCGCAAAAGGTCACTTATGAGTTGGAAGTTGCGGGCGAAAAGGCTTTCCCGGGTGTGCAACTTCCGACGCGCACCGGAGAGCCGTTCATCGACATTCTGGTGCGGAAGGAGGGCCGAAATCAGGGCATCATATCAACAAAATGGTCGATACGTCACGACCGAATCAACGACCTGACCAGCGAATGCCGAGCTTACAAAAATGCCGCGCGCTTTACCGATACCCAAATCTTCTATTACGTGGCAACCAACGAATATGACCCCGCCCGTGTCGAGAAGCCCCTAACTGACAAGTGTATCGACGGAGTTGTCCATGTCCATAAGCCGTTGGTTACTGAGGTAAGCGGTCTGAACGGTAGACTGACAGAATTTCTTGACCTGTCCGAGCTTATCAGGCATTCAAACAAGTGGTAGCTGGTGGGACTCGTAGTCACGCATACCTGAGGAAGCCGCAGCACAAGCGGTCGCGAAAGAGGGTGACTCGACCTAGTCCAATATCCTGATTCGGTTGCGATTGACAAACCCCGCCTCAAGCCGATAGTGTTACAGCCCCAATGAAAATTCTGGTCATCGGTTCCGGAGGGCGTGAGCACGCGCTGACCTGGAAGCTGCGCGAGAGTCAGCTGATGGAGGAGATTTACTGCGCGCCGGGCAATCCCGGCATCGCGCAGGAGGCCGAGTGCCACCCGGTCGATGTGGCGGACCCCAAGGCCATTCTGGCGCTCGCCCAGGAATTGAAAGCGGACTTAACCGTGATGGGTCCAGAAGCGCCGCTTGTCGCCGGAGCCGTGGACGAACTCGAACAAGCCGGGTTGTGGGCCGTCGGTCCCACGCGGGCCGCCGCGCAGCTCGAGGGCAGCAAGATTTTCTCCAAGCAGTTCATGCAGCGGCATTCGATTCCCACGGCGCGCTTCGAGGTCGCAGAGAATTTCGAGAGCGCCATCAAGGCGCTTGCGAATTTCAAAATTCCCGTGGTCGTCAAGGCTGATGGCCTGGCGGCGGGCAAGGGTGTGGTCGTCGCGCGCCGGCGCGAAGAAGCCGAGCAGGCGCTCGACGAATTCATGCGCCGCAAGACGCTGCGCGAAGCGGGCGGGCGCGTGGTGATCGAGGAATGCCTAACGGGCGAAGAGCTCTCCTTTATCATCTTCAGCGACGGGAAGAATCTGCTGCCACTCGTTCCCACTCAGGACCACAAAGCGGTCTTTGACAACGACGAGGGACCGAACACCGGCGGCATGGGCGCCTACAGCGATGACGCCATCCTGGACAATGGCCTCAAGGCGGATATCCTTCAACGCATCGCGCTCCCCACGCTGGCGGGCATGGCGGCGGAAGGAAACCCCTTCCGGGGATTTCTGTATATCGGGGTGATGATGACGCCATCCGGCCCCAGCGTGCTCGAATATAACGTCCGCCTGGGCGATCCCGAGGCGCAACCCATCCTGATGCGACTGCGCTCGGACCTGGTGGAAATTTTCAAAGGAGCGCGCGACGGCGAACTCGAGGCAATCGAAGCGCGGTGGAGTCCGAACCCGGCCGTGTGCGTCGTCCTGGCCTCGAAGGGATATCCGGGGAAGCCGGAAGTCGGCAAGGTCATTACCGGCTATGACGCGGCGGAATCCCAGGGCGGCGTGAAGGTGTTCCACGCCGGTACCGCCTTCCACGACGGCCAGCTGCTCACCGCGGGCGGCCGCGTGCTCGGCGTGACGGCAACCGGCGCGGACCTGAAAAGCGCGCTCGATCGCGCTTACGCGGCAGTCGGCAAAATTCGCTTCGAGGGAATGCACTTCCGCCGCGATATCGGCGCCAAGGGTCTGAAGAGGATGGCCAAGAATTCTGCGCGCAAGGGGATGGCTCCCCAGTCGGCGTCGGGCGCGCCCAAGCCATAGTGGGTAGGGGCACGGCGCGCCGTGCCCCTAAGGTCCCCGCAGGGTCCCCAGCTCGATGCCAGAGCCACGAAGGTTTTCAGCTTGCCGATCAGCGCGATACGCTGTTTTGTAAAGGAGTCGTTACGATGAGTCATTCAAACCGCCCTCTGGTGGGCATCGTAATGGGCAGCGATTCCGACCTTACCACCATGTCGGAAGCCGCCACAGTCCTGAGGAATTTCGGCGTGCCGTTCGAGATTGAAATCAGCTCGGCGCACCGCTCGCCCGCACGCACCTCCGAGTACGCGCGTACCGCCATCGAGCGTGGCCTGAAAGTCATCATCGTGGCCGCGGGAGGCGCCGCGCACCTGGGCGGCGTGATTGCCGCCGAGACGACCCTGCCGGTGATTGGCGTCCCCATCCCCAGCACCACACTGCAAGGCCTCGATTCGCTGCTCTCAATGGTGCAGATGCCGGGCGGCGTCCCCGTCGCCTGCACCTCCATCGGCAAGCCGGGCGCGATCAACGCCGCTCTGTTCGCCGTCGAAATCCTCGCGCTCGCGGATCAGAAGCTCGCCGCCAAGCTCGTTGCTCATAAAGAGGAGCTGGCACGCGGCGTGTCGAAAAAATCCGCCAGGGTCAAACGCGAATTTCAATTCTGAGCCTTTCTTAGGTCTCCTGTGGTTGGGCCCAGGGGCTTGGGGCAGGATATGACTTTGCTCGGAGAATCAGTCCAAGATTTCGACGCCTTCGTCGAGAGGAAGCCGCAAGTTCGCAAAGATGTCCGGCGAATTCAAGCCCATCCGCAGTGTTGACATATCCAGGGGTCCAAAGGCTCATGCTTTTGAAGGGTGACCCCACAGGATGGGCAGGGGCGCGTCCAATAATGCCTCTCCATTGGAGGCCACTCGACCAGTAGTTTAGCCTTTGGATCCGTCGGTGGGCCCCCGTCTGTGGACGGCAATGAGATCCCCTTCCAAGCAAGGAGTTGTCCAGACTGAAAATCCAGCAAACCCATACCCCCCCCTTTAATAGGGTCGCCACCTTGTTCCCCTAAGTCTGGGCAATTTTGTACAGTTTCACGGTATTTCTAAATGAGGAATTCATCTTGAGGGGGCAAGCTCAAACTACACTAGGCTCCCCAGATTGCCTTGAAGGTGCTATAATTTGGGAAAGCCGCACCCCCCTACGGTGAACAGAAGGGGGGCCAAGAGGCGGTTATGGTTCCTCCCAAGGGTGTCCTATTCGACCGTAAGAATTTTCTGGCGGAGGTCGGGCCAGGACGAACCATTACACATTGCCGAAAAAAGGAGACTGTTTACTTGCAAGGCGATCCCTGCCATGCCATCTTTTATGTTCAAAAAGGGAAAGTAAAGCTGACGGTTGTCTCCAGGCAGGGCAAAGTCGCCACCGTAGCCATTCTCGCCGCTGGTGATTTCTTCGGCGAGGGGTGCCTGGCGGGACAGACTATGCGCATGGAGACCGCGACCGCGATAACGGAGAGCTTCATACTCAGGATTGAGAAGCGTGCGATGATACGTGTACTGCAGGAACAGCACAGTTTCTCGGAATTGTTCGTCGCATATCTGCTTTCCCGCAACATCCGATACCAAGAGGACTTGGTGGATCAACTGTTCAACTCCAGCGAGAAACGTCTGGCTCGGATTCTCATGCTGCTCACCCACTTCGGCAAGCAGGGCAAATCCGAGGCGGTCGTTCCCAAAATCAGCCAAGAGACCCTGGCTCAAATGGTCGGTACGACGCGAGAACGCGTCAGTTTTTTCATGAATAGGTTCAGGAAATTAGGTTTGATCGATTACAACGGGCAGCTGCGAGTCCACAGTTCTCTCATCAATGTTGTGCTACACGATTAACGATCTCTGTATGAATAGATTGACAGATTCAATTCTTAAGTTCCCGTCGGCCTAAGGCCGACCCCTCGGCACGCCCCCGATGCCTGCACCTCCATCGGCAAGCCGGCCGCAATCAACGCCGCTCTGTTCGCCGTCGAAATCCTCGCGCTCGCGGATCAGAAGCTCGCCGCCAAGCTCGTCGCTCATAAAGAGGATCTGGCGCGCGGCGTGGCGGAAAAATCCGCCAAGGTTAAGCGCGAGTTTCAGATTTAATTTAAGCTCTCCCCTGAATCCCCAATCCTAATTCTGAATCCTGGTTTCTCATCTCGCGGCGACGATGATGACGATGACGAGAATCGCTCCGACCAGCATCCAGCCGATGGGCCCCGGGTTCTTTCTGATCTTCAGAACCTGGTCATACGCAATCAAAACCTCAGCCGAAGTATTGTCCGGGTGGATTGTGAATGCGTTTTCCTCGATCCCGGTGATTCGGCCGTGCAGTGAGGGACCTTCGGTGCGCTTGACCATCACGTGCTCGCCCACTCCGAGCTTCTCGACCTTGACCTTGACCGCCGCCGGATCGATTGCCTTCGGCGGGCGGGCCAATCCAGGAACCGCTGTAAGCAACATCACGCAGACCAGGGACATTGCGATCGCGCTGCGGAAATCTGCAGAAACCATATTGGCGCTTCTCAATTTGTTAGCCACGCTTGACCTCCATAGGCTCGTGAACTTCAGGACCCGGCTTTCGCGAGATCCCGATCCTTATTCTTTCCCAATCGGTACAATGGCAAGGCGCTTGCCAAATGATTGCCTTCATAACTTATTGAAACTACAGGAGCTCCTATTTTTCTCGCGGGATGGGGCAAGTAAGAATTTCAACCCGCTGATTCCCTTTGGAGGGACTTGCTGCAATCTCACGTTGGGGCAGGTGGCCCAGCGCGCGAGCTGATTGGCGTCCTGGCCGCGGGAATGCTTGTTGCGGCGTGATCCTTGCGCGTGGCGGAATGGGCGCAAGCCTCGCCAACTGTTCCTGCTGCCCGATGAGATGAAGATTCCGTTCCGCACCGTCGGCGACGCGGTGGATTTCACCGCCCCGCGGCTTGAAACCTTTCGCATCATGGCGCTGAAGACGGCCCCGGCGGTGATTTGTTTGAACAGCGCATGCGCGGTGTGATT
>JACQNR010000312.1 GCA_016202975.1 Acidobacteriota bacterium | reverse complement strand
TGGCTGCCCCCGGACTCTTCCGGGTCCCGCCATTTGGGCCTTCCAGGGCCCACAGGCCAGGGAAGCCATGGCCCCCCCGCACTGATGTAGGCTAACACAGCTAGCCTCCGTTGTCCAGTAGTGCGCCCGCCGTTCTTGACTTTGGCTTTTCGGGGCCAGTAGATTAAGTCTTTGCTTTTTGGACGTTTGCCCCAGGGGCGGAGCGTGCCGCTTTCCCGCTCACGGGGACGATGCCCTGGCGGGAGGGCAGAGCCCTCCCCTACGTCGCCTGCGGAGGGAAATCGACTGGCCGCAACCGTTCTCGAAGAGATTCTGCAGGTCCGCCGGCGGCGCCTGGAAGAGGCGCGCGCCCGCGTACCGCTCCGCGAGCTGGAGCGAGCGGCGCAGGCGCGGGCAGATTACAGCGATTTTCCGGCGGCCATCTCCGGGAAGGGACTGCGGGTCATTGCCGAGCTGAAGCAGGCGTCGCCCTCGCAAGGAGTGCTGCGCAAAGACTATCAGCCCGCGGCCATCGCGCGAGGCTACGAGTCGGCGGGAGCGGCGGCGCTCTCGGTCTTGACCGAGGAGGACTTTTTCAAGGGTTCGCTCGATCATCTGCGCGAAGTGCGGAAGGTCTCGGCGCTGCCGGTCTTGCGCAAGGATTTCATTTTCGATGCCTATCAGGTGCACGAATCGGCCGCCGCCGGAGCCGACGCCGTCCTGCTCATCGTCGCGGCGCTTGCAGACAACGAACTGCAAGGGTTGATCAAGCTGGCAGAAGAACTCAAACTTGCGGCGCTCGTCGAAGTTCATACCGAAGAAGAACTGCGCCGGGCGGTCGATGCGGGTGCGAGCGTCATCGGGGTCAACAACCGGAATCTCAAAACGCTGGCCGTGGATCTCGAGACTTCCTTCCGCCTGCGACCGTTGATTCCCGCCGGATGCATCGCGGTGAGTGAAAGCGGCATCAAGACGGCGGCGGATTTGAGAAGGCTTCGCCGGGCGGGATATGATGCGGTTCTCATCGGTGAGCGCTTCATGACTCAGCACGACCCGGGCGCGGCGCTATTTGAGTTGTTGGATCTGGTTCCCGAAGTGGCCCGCCCACGCAGGTAGGGGCGGCCTCCGGCCGCCCGCGCCGTGCGAATGGGAGGAGCGCTAAAGACGGATCTGGGAAGTTCGAGGAACCACCTCACCCGTCTCGCTCCTCTCGCCACCCTCTCCCAGCGGGAGAGGGCGGGAATCTAGGGTTAACCCCAACCCTCTCCCTCGGGGAGAGGGTTTCCGTCGATCGATGGACGGGTGAGGGGCCGTTAGCGAGCACCGCGTGCGATGGCCCCAAAGACTCTTGTCCGGCTTGGCTCACCATCGTAAAGCCGACGGAATTGCCGGGGGACAATTAGCATGCCCACGCGAGTCAAAATTTGCGGCATCACGCGCGCCGAGGACGCGCAGCTCGCGGCGGAGCTGGGCGCAGCGGCGCTCGGATTCAACTTCTATTCCAAGTCACCGCGCTCGATTGCTCCAGCGGCGGCCACCCGGATCATTCGCGCTCTCCCCCCTTTTGTCGTTCCGGTGGGCATCTTCGCGGATGAGGTCGACGGAGATCACATTCTCGCCGTCGCCGGGCAAGCGGGCGTTCAGGCCCTGCAAATTCACGGGCCTCGCCTGCCGGATTTGGATACACTGAGAGAGCGGTACCCCTTGATCCTGGCCGTCAGCGTGGGCGTGGATTTTCAGGTTTCGACCCTGGGTGAAACCAAAGCGAGCGCCTACCTGCTCGACAGTTTCGACCCGCAGCTTCGGGGTGGGACGGGGAGGACGTTTGATTGGAGCCTCGCTCACAAGGCCGCGCCCTACGGGCCGATTATTGTGGCGGGCGGGCTCACGCCTGAAAACGTCGGTGAAGCGATTCGCCATGTGAAACCTTACGCCGTGGACGTGGCGAGCGGAGTGGAATCGGCTCCGGGGATAAAGGATGCCGGGAAGATGCGCGCCTTCTTCGCGGCAGTGGCGGAAGCCAACCGTGGGATTTAGCGATATTGTGATTGAAGCGCATTGGCTATCGATGGTTTCTCGCATTCAGTTCTTGAATCATCCAATCGCTAGATCACAAAATCGCCAGATCACCAAATTCGTTCCGCTTGGCGCGAATTACGAGAATAGGAATGCCTAACCAACTCAATTCATCTCCGGCACATGGCGCCTGGCCCGACGCGCGCGGCCGCTTCGGCGAATTCGGCGGATGTTTTGTGCCGGAAACGCTGATGCATCCGGTGGAAGAATTGGCCGAAGGATTTGAGGCGGCGCGGCGCGATGCGGCGTTCCAGGCAGAACTCGACCGTCTTCTGCGCCACTTTGCCGGGCGTCCGACGCCGCTCTACCACGCGCAACGGCTGACCGAGCACCTGGGCGGGGCGCAGATTTATCTAAAGCGCGAAGATCTGCTGCACACCGGCGCGCACAAGATCAACAACTGCATCGGGCAAGGCCTGCTTGCCAAGCGCATGGGGAAGGCGCGCGTCATTGCCGAAACTGGCGCGGGCCAGCACGGCGTGGCGACGGCAACCGTGGCGGCGCTGCTGGGACTCGACTGCACGGTATACATGGGCGAAGAAGACATGGCGCGCCAGGCGCCCAACGTTTTTCGCATGCGGCTGCTGGGGACGCAGGTGGTCAGCGTCGCGTCGGGGTCGAAGACGCTGAAAGACGCCATCAACGAAGGCATGCGCGACTGGGTGACCAACGTCCACAACACGCATTACCTGATGGGCTCAGTGCTTGGCCCGCACCCCTATCCGCTGATGGTGCGCGAATTCCAGCGCATTATCGGCAAGGAAGCGCGCGAGCAGATTTTAACGACGGCCCGCCGGCTCCCGAACCTGCTTGTGGCTTGCGTCGGCGGCGGCAGCAATTCCATCGGATTGTTCTACGAGTTCATTCCCGACGCGGCGGTGAAAATGGTGGGCGTGGAAGCGGGCGGACGGTCACTCCGGCTGGGCGACCACGCCGCGCGCTTTGCGGGCGGCAAACCCGGGGTTCTGCACGGGACTTACACCTACGTGCTGCAGAACGACGATGGCCTGATTGCTCCGACGCACTCGGTTTCAGCGGGCCTCGATTATCCCGCCGTGGGTCCGGAACACTCCGCGCTCTACCGCGAGAAGCGTGCGGAGTACACGTACGTGAGCGACGCGGAAGCGCTGGAAGCCGCAAGCCTCCTGGCGCGGAAGGAAGGCATCATTCCGGCGCTCGAATCCGCGCACGCGCTTGCGGAAGTGGTGAAGCGGGCGCCGCACATGGCTCGCGACCAGGTCATCCTCGTCAATCTTTCCGGCCGCGGCGACAAGGATTTGGGGATTTTCCAGGCGGCAGGAATACTGTGATTGCAGATTGAAGATTGATGATTGAAGATTGAAAGACCCTAAAGCTGCACTCTTCAATTTTCAATTGTCAATTTTCAATCATCAATTGGACCATGGCGGCAACCATCTCCAAAACCCGTATCGACGCCTGTTTCCAAGGTCTGCGCGCCCGTGGAGTCAAGGGGCTGGTCGTGTATCTGACGGCGGGCGATCCGTCGCTCGAGGCGACGGGCCCGATTCTCGCGTCAGTTGAGCGCGGCGGCGCAGACCTGATCGAACTGGGCGTGCCGTTTTCCGACCCGCTTGCCGACGGCCCGGTGATTCAGCGCGCCTCAGAGCGCGCCCTGCGGGCGGGGACGTGCCTGAGAAAGATCCTGGAATGGCTGCCGCGCTGGCGGGAGCAGGTGAAGGCGCCCATCCTGCTCTTCACTTATTACAATCCGCTCTTGCGCTACGGCTTGCGGGCCTTCAGCGCGGACGCGCGGCGCGCGGGCGCGGACGGCGCGCTGGTAGTGGACCTGACCCCCGAAGAAGCGGAGGTTTACGTCTCCGCCATGCGCGAGGAGAATCTGGACACCGTCTTCCTCGGTGCACCGACCACGCCCGACGATCGCCTGGCGCGCGTTGCTGCGCTCTCGACGGGATTTTTCTATCTGATTTCGCGCACCGGGGTCACCGGCGAGCGCGCGGAAATCGCCGCGAGCGCCGGCCCGCTCGTCGCGCGCGCGCGGAAGGCGACGGCCCTGCCGCTTGCCGTGGGCTTTGGCATCTCGCGGCCCGAGCACGTGCAGCAGGTTCAATCGCTGGCGGATGCTGCGGTCGTGGGAAGCGCCGTGGTCCATGCAATCGAAGAACGGTATGGAGCAGCGGGGCCGGCGGCCATCGAGGCTTTTATCCGCTGGCTCAAAACCGGAGAAGGGGCGAAGTCCGAATGAGCGATCTCGCTGCGTGGCGAAAGAAGATTGATGAGATCGACCAGCAACTCGTCAAGCTGCTCAACGAACGCTCCCGGTGCGCTGTCGAAATCGGACATCTCAAGAAAGCGCTCAGTATTGCGGCGTGGCAGCCGGAACGCGAGGCGGAGATCCTCCGCAATATCGTCCAATCGAATCACGGCCCGCTCGATGACGCGGCGGTCCGGCGCCTTTTCGAGCGCATCATCGACGAGGCGCGGGCGCTCGAGCGCCACTCGATGGAAGGCGGCGAGCTGCACAAGAAAGAGTAGCGCCGCCCTTCAGGGCGGCAATATGCCGGGCTGAAGCCCGGCGCTACGGAACCAATATGAGCTGCTGATAGGAGTAAGTCATCATGGTCGTCGTCATGCAGGAAGGCGCGACAGAAGAGCAGATCCAGCACGTCATCAACCGGCTGATGGATATGGGATTTGATATTCATCGCTCGACGGGCGCGCGCCACACCGTGCTCGGAGCCGTCGGACCCAAAATCGATTTCGACACGCGTGACATCGAGGTCATCGAGGGCGTGTCGGAAGTCTTGCGGATTTCGGCCCCATACAAGCTGGCGAGCCGGACGTTCCGTCCGGAAGGGTCGGTGATTCAGCTCGGCGAGGGTGTCGCCGTGGGCGCCCAGAAGGTGGTGGTGATGGCCGGGCCGTGCAGCGTCGAGAGCGCCGAGCAGATCGGAACGATTGCGGCGCGGGTTGCCGCCGCGGGAGGCAAGGTTCTGCGCGGGGGGGCGTTCAAGCCGCGGTCATCGCCCTACAGTTTTCAGGGGATGGGTGAGAAGGGTCTGGAACTGATGCGGCGCGCCGCGGATCAGCACGGCCTGCTGGTCGTCTCGGAAGTGATGGACCAGACCCAGATTCCCATGATGAACGGCTACGTGGATGTCTTCCAGGTGGGCGCGCGCAACATGCAGAACTACAACCTGCTGAAGGAACTCGCCAAGGTGCCGAAACCCGTGCTGCTCAAGCGCGGCATCGCCGCGACGATCGAGGAGTTGCTGCTTTCGGCCGAATACCTGATGTCGGGCGGGAACTACAGCATCGTTCTGTGCGAGCGCGGCATTCGCACTTTCGAGAGTTACACCCGAAACACGCTGGATATCTCGGCGATTCCGGTGGTGCACAAACTGTCGCACCTTCCCATCGTCGTCGATCCGTCGCACGGCACGGGACGCCGCGACAAGGTGGCGCCCATGGCGCGGGCGGCGGTCGCGGCGGGCGCTGACGGCCTGCTGATCGAAGTTCACCACGATCCCGATCACGCCGCGAGCGACGGGGCGCAGTCACTCTTCCCGGACCAGTTCGACCAATTGATGAAAGAACTTCGCATGATCGCGCCAGCGGTGGGACGGACGATTTAAGGGTTCGCGGAGTGAAGGTATCGGTTTTGCGTATGTCATCCTGAGCGCAGAGAAGGATCTGCAGTAGTTTCAGGCAAATTGGAAATGCAGATTCTTCGTCCCGATTTCATCGGGACTCAGAATGACATGGTAGGAATTGTGGCCATAGACTTTCACCGCATCTCGGTCATTGGTCTCGGGCTGATCGGCGGCTCGTGGGGCTTGGCGCTCAAGTCGCGGGGAATTACGGCGCGGCGCATCGGGTGCGACAAGCCGGAAGTCCTCGATCGGGCGCTTGGGGCGGGGATGATCGACGAAGGCTTCGCGGACCCTCGCGCGGCGGTTGGCGGTGCCGACCTGGTCATCCTGGCGACCCCGGTAGGAGTGATTCTCGATCTGCTGACGCAGATCAAGCAGGCCGCCGATTCCCGAGCGTTGGTCACCGACGTGGGGAGCACCAAGCGACTGATCTGCCAGCGGGCTCGCGAAATATTCGGCGAAGAACCGCTCTTCCTCGGCGGCCATCCGCTGGCAGGTAAGGAGCGATCGGGAGTGGAGAACGCTTCGGCGACGCTCTTTGAAAACGCGCGTTACGTCCTCACGCCGCTGCTGCCGAATCACCTGGAGGACGAACGCGTCAAAGCGTTCTGGGGCCTTGTGGAGGCGGTCGGCGCACGACCCTTCGTGACCGAGGCCTCGACGCACGACCGAGCCGTGGCCTTCTTCTCGCACCTTCCTCAACTGGTTTCTTCCGGC
>JACQNR010000311.1 GCA_016202975.1 Acidobacteriota bacterium | reverse complement strand
TCAAGTTCTTCAAGGTGCGCGTCGCGCGCGACCTTGGCGAGGATGGATGCAGCGGCAATCGAGACCGACTGCGCATCTCCGTGAATGATGGAACGAAAAGGGACGGCGAATTCGGCACGGACGCCGTTTCGAGCAAGCGGCATCGCATCCGTCAAAACAAAGTCTGGTGGCGGATTGAAGGCGGCGAGCGCGCGGAGCATCGCCTGCCGCGACGCCTCATAAACGTTCAGCTCGTCGACCTCGTGCGCCGGAATGGCGATAACCTGATAGGCGGCCGCCTTCTCGCGGATTTCGGCATCGAGGTCGCCGCGCGCTTCCGCCGTCAGTTTCTTTGAGTCATTCAGGCCTTGGATCGGCCGATCGCGATCAAGGATGACGGCAGCAGCGTAAAGCGGTCCTAGCAGCGAGCCCCGTCCGGCCTCGTCACACCCCGCGACGCGGTAGCATCCTTGTCGAAACGCTTCGGCTTCGAATCGTTGAGTGCAGCTAAATTCCTTGGCGGACCTTGCGGCGCGAGCAAGCGGCATGCGCGGAGTTTATACCAGGTCGAGACTCGCGGCAAATGTCTCATTCAATCGAGTATGGCGGCGACGGACACCGAAACCGCCATGGAAAGATCGCCGTGGTTTGCCGACTCGGAAAGCGCGGCACCTACGCTTTGAAAACGCACCGCCGCCTTCGCGGGCAGTCTGATGGAAATCGGCCACGGCGCAAGAGCAGGTCAAGTATACTGAATTCTGCCGCATAGTCCGAAACCTCTTGGCAACCTTTGGTGCTTTCTGGTATTCCTAGATACTCTAGGATTCATTGTTAGTCCTCTTAGAATGGACCGTGGGTCGCGGACCCGTGGAACGACATGGCCTCGCGATCTTCCGAAAGACATGAGCCGTTACACCGGCATACGTCACCCTAGAATCCTACACAAGGTGGACCAAGATGATTGAAGTCGCAGGATTGACGAAACGCTACGGGCCAACGCTGGCCGTCTCGGACGTGAGC
Organism: Acidobacteriota bacterium; assembly: GCA_016202975.1. Taxonomy (GTDB): domain Bacteria; phylum Acidobacteriota; class Terriglobia; order UBA7540; family UBA7540; genus JACQNR01. Next base: position 8,164 of record JACQNR010000311.1, on the reverse strand, counting down.
TTCGAGGCGCGCAAGGGCGAAGTGCTGGGATTTCTCGGCCCGAACGGCGCCGGAAAAACCACCACCATGCGCGTGATCACGGGCTACCTGCCGCCCAGCGAGGGGAAAATCCGTGTTGCGGGCTACGACGTGGTGGATGAACCGCTCGAAGCCAAGCGCCGCATCGGCTATCTGCCCGAAAGCCCGCCTGTCTATCCCGACATGACCGTCATCGAGTACTTGGCATTTGTCGCCCGCATCAAGGGTGTGGCGCGCAAAGACATCAAAACGCGCGTGCAGGAGGCAAGCGAAAAATGCGCGGTTACCGACGTGGCCCGCCGCCAGATCGGAAAACTTTCGAAAGGATATCGTCAGCGAGTGGGTCTGGCCCAGGCGCTGATTCACAATCCGGAAGTGCTGATACTCGACGAGCCCACGGCGGGGCTTGACCCGAAACAGATCATCGAGACGCGCGAACTGATTCGTGGACTTGCCGGCCAGCATACGGTGGTGCTGAGCACCCACATCCTGCCGGAAGTCTCCAAGACCTGCGAGCGCGTGGTGGTGATTAGCCAGGGAAAGATTGTCGCCCAGGGCGCGCCCGATGAACTGACCCATCGCCTGCAGGGATTTGAGACGGTTCTGATCACGATCGAAGGCCCCGCCGCCGAGGTCATGGAGAAACTGCATCGCGTGGGGGGAGTCCAAATGGTCGAGCCGCGGGACGCCGCCGACTCGCGCACCACTTTCGAGGTGCAAGCCGAGAAGGGACGGGATGTTCGCGCCGAACTGGCGCGAGCCGTCGTGGAATCCCGCTGGAACCTGTTGGAACTCAAAACCAGCGGGATGAGCCTCGAGGATATCTTCCTCAAGCTGACGACCAAAGACGTGAGTGAAGATTCAGTGGCCCGCAATCAGCCTTCGGCCCTCCTCGAGGGACTGCATGCCGAAGCTGACCGGTCGGAACAGCATTGAGGGAAACCTGTCATATGAAAGGACGTTGAAATGCGTAACGTAATTGCCGTAGCCGGCAAGGAGCTTCGCCATTACTTTCATTCGCCCATCGCCTACCTGGTGATGACGGTCTGGGCGGCGCTGTGCGGAGTGATTTTCTACATCCTGACCGCCGCGTTCGTTTCGCAGGCGCTGAGGATGCAGATGATGGGCGGGATGGGCGCGCCGCCGATGAGCATCAACGAGTTTATCGTCCGGCCCATGTTGCAGGGAATACTGATGGTGGTCCTGCTCTTCCTGCTGCCCCTCGTCACCATGCGGCTTTACGCCGAGGAGAAGCGCTCCGGAACGATCGAATTGCTTCTCACCTCGCCCCTGACCGACATGCAGATCATTCTTGGCAAGTTTCTCGGCGCTCTGGTTCTCTACTCGGTCCTCGTGGCGATCACCTTTCTTTATCTAGCCGTCCTCTTCTTTTACGGAAACCCGAACGCACGACCGTTGATTGCCAACGCGCTCGGATTGCTGCTGTTCGGCGCGGCGCTCCTGGCCCTCGGAATGTGGTTTTCCACGTTCACCAAGAACCAGATCATCGCCGGAGTCCTTTCGATGGTCATTTTCCTTCTGCTGTTCATCGCGGACTGGCCGCAGAATTTCTCGAGCAGCGCCCCCGTGAAGGTGCTCGCTTACATGTCGCTCAGTAATCACCTCGACAATTTTGCCAAGGGCGTGATCGATTTGGGCGACGTGGTCTATTACCTTTCGGGAGTCGCCTTGGGCATCTTTCTCACCGCGCGCTCGGTGGATGCGCTGAAAGGGAGGGCGTAACCATGGCACTGAAGGATCGCATCCAGGGCCCCGCCGGACAGAAAGTCTTTGCGGGCACAAACATTCTGGTTTATACGCTGGTGGGGCTGGCCATCGTGGTTCTGGTGAACTGGTTCACCGACCGCAACAATCATCGCTGGGACCTTACCCCCGAAAAGAAATACACGCTTTCGGACCAGACCGCCAAGATTTTGAAGGGTTTGAGTCGCGAAGTGACCATCTATTGCTTTGATCGCGAGGGCGGCACGCGTTCGCGCCGCGACCTTCTGGGGAATTACGAGGTGCTGTCCAAGAACGTCAAGGTCCGGTTCGTGGATCCCGACCGCAATCCAGCGCTCGCGAAACAATACGGGGTTCGGACCTACGGCACCATCGTCGTGGCAACCTCCGAAAAGCACTACGAGGCTCAGGGCGAAAGCGAAGAAGGGGTAACTAACGCCATCGTGCGGCTGCTGAAAGGTCAGAAGGAGGTCTATTTCATCCAGGGCCACGGCGAGCGTGATATCGACAACACGGACCGCGCCGGTCTTTCCAATTTGAAGAAAGCCTTGGAAAACGAGAATTACGTCATTAAGACTCAAGTCCTTCTGCAGAACCTCACGATACCGGCCGACGCTGCGCTCCTCGTCGTGGCGGGGCCGAGAAATGACTATCTCCCACAGGAAACCGAAGCCATTCAGAAATACCTGGCGGGCGGCGGGCGTGCCCTCTTCATGCTGGACCCTGCGGTCGAACTGCCCAATCTCACGCAGATGCTCGCGGCCTGGAACATCAAGATGCGAAACGATCTGGTCATCGATGAGAACCCGATCGCCCAGATCTTTGGTACCCGACCGGAGATGCCCCTCGTCCTCAAGTATGGCTCGAGCCCGATCGTGCAGCCTCTTGCCCGCACCGCGACGCTTTTTCCCCTGACGCGATCTTTTGAAGTGGCGAAAGATTTCAAGCAGGGCGTGACCGCCGACGCGCTCTGCGAAACAACAGCGGATAGTTACGGCGTGGCGGATTTCAATCCGAGGATGACGAGGGTGACGTTCCGCCAGGGGAAGGATGTCCGCGGCCCGCTCAGCGTGGCGGTTTCGGGAAGTGTTTCCTCTGGAAGCGGAGAGCAGAGTAAAGAGGGCCGGTTTGTAGCCATGGGGACTTCTTCCGCCGTGGCGAACAATTACCTGGGATTTCAGGGCAACCGTGACCTGATTATGAACATGGTGAACTGGCTCGCCGCCGATGAAGACCTGATCTCGATCCGGCCCAAGGCTCCTGACTCCCAGACATTGACCCTGAACCAGAAACAGATGCGGACGATTTTGCTGGGCGGAATCGTCGGGCTGCCGCTGCTCATCATCCTGGCCGGGACCACGGTGTGGTTCCGCCGCCGGAGATAAAGCTTTGGCACGCGTGAAGTTTTCGGAAATCTGAGTCCGTCTGACCATCATCCATGAAGAAGAAATACCTCCATACTCTGATCGCAGCGGCAGTGCTGGCCGCCCTGGTGGGCGCCGCGGCCTACTGGGAAAAGCGCAAGGCGGCAGAACCCGCGAAGCCGGAGTCAACGCCTTCCAGCGAAAGACTCTTTCCTGTGGACGCCAAGAACGTGCAGGCGTTCACGGTCAAGAACTCGGAAACCGTCACCTGCCAGCGTGAAGGCGAAGGGTGGAAAATCACTGCGCCGAAAAAGCTCGCCGCGGACGGGTCGGCAATCGAGTCGCTCCTCACCAGCCTGGTCGAGGCATCGGTGGACCAGGTTGTGGATTCCAAGCCCGCAGCGCTGCACGATTTCGGCCTGGATACGCCCTCGGTGACCGTCGAAGTGACGACCAACGCCAAGCCGGATAAATTCACACTGTCGCTCGGCGATGAAACACCCACGGGCGGCGGAGTCTATGCCCAGGCCGCAGGCAACCCTCGCGTCATCACCGTCGGCAGCTTTCTGAAAACCTCCCTGAACAAGAATACATTTGACCTGCGCGACAAACGCATCGTCTCCATACCCAGCGGACAGGTAAACCGCATCGAAGTCGTGTCGAAATCGGACCACTGGACGCTCGCCAAAGATCCCCAGGGCATCTGGGACCTGATTCTTCCTCCCGCCGTCCGGGCCGATCGCTTCACCGCGGAAGGCATTGTCAGCCGCATCGAAAACGGCAAAATGCAAAGCGTCGTGGCAGAGGACAAGAAGAATACGGGAAAGTATGGCTTTGCGTTGCCTGAGGTCACGATTCATGTCAGCGGCGCAGGAAAGACTCAAACCTTGACCGTGGGGAAAGTGGAGAGCGGCCACTACTACGCCATGAATTCCGGACTCGATCCCGTTTTCACGCTGGACTCGGGGTTCCTGACCGATTATCAGAAGAAAGCGAGCGACCTGAGAGCCAAAGACCTTTTCACATTTTCCACTTTCGAAGTCAAACGGCTTGAGGTCGTTTCGCCAGCCGGCTCGCGAACCTTCGAAAAACAGGCGGGGAGCAAATGGAAGCAAACCGCCCCGGCCGCGAAAGACGTCTCCACCGAAAAGGTTGAGGCGCTACTCGACAAACTCCGCGACCTGCGTGCCGAGTCGTTCCCTGGCGGCGAAAAACTCGACCAGTACGGGTTGACCAAGCCTGCCTACCGGTTCAAGACCGCGTTTGGGGACAAGAACGAAACCGAAACGGTCGAAGCCTCCAAGGCCGGCGAGCACAGCTACGCCCGCCGCTCCACCGATATTCTGGCCAGCGAAATCTCTAAAACCGCGCTCGATGAAATTGATAAGGCGTTGAAGGAGCTGTAAAGCGCAGGGATTATCCCGAGCGAATTGCGTTGCCACTCATCCCCAACACCTCAATCCCTATCCCTCCCTACTTGTTCTTCCAAACCGGCTTGCGTTTTTCGACCATGGCGCGCAGGCCTTCCTGCGAATCTTCCAGATCGAACAACTGGTTGAGGTAAATATCCTGGGAGCTCTTGAGCGCCTCCTCGAAGGGCTTCCAGGTGGCTTCGAATGTCACGCGCTTGATGAGGGAAAGGACTGGGCCGCTCAGGTCGGCGACGCGCCTGACCACGCTCTCCACGGTCTCGGCCAGCGCTGCCCGCGGAACGACGCGATTGACCAGTCCCATCGCCAGCCCCTGCTGAGCGCTGATGGGCTCACCCGTCAGGAGCAACTCCATGGCGCGCTTGGGGCCGATGACGCGAGGATAAACCACAGCGCCCATGGGCGGGAAAACACCCAGCTTGATTTCGGGCTGAAGAAATTTGGCTTGGTCCGAAGCGATGACCATATCGCAAAAAGCCGCGAGCTCGCATCCCGCGCCCGTCGCGACGCCGTCCACCACGGCGAGCACCGGTTTCGAAATCTGCACCATCGCCAGCAGCACGCCGTGAAAGGCGTCCATCACCTGAAAGACCTGGTCGGCCTTGTAGCCCGCCGCTTCCACACCCGCGGAGAAATAACCCTCGCACTCCGGGGCCGAGTCGAGCACGATCAGCCGGACGTCGTCGCGAATATTCAGGCTCTCGATCGCACGCGTCATTTCCCTGAACATCTGAATGTTAAAGACGTTGTGCTTGGGCCGCGCCAGCGTCAAACGCGCCACATTCGTAGTCGCGTCCCAGCGAATGAACTGAAAAGGCCTGCTTTCCGCTTCTTTTTCTGCACCCGTCAGGAATTCATTCGGCTCTTCAGGCATCACTTCCTCCGTTCCGTAGCACCGGGCTTTGACCCGCCAGCTGGCGGGCACCCACCCGCCGCCCTGAAGGGCGCCGCTACGAAGGTTCCGTTTGGTTGCTATTTCAACTTACTTCCACATTTGCCGCAATAGTCAAATATTTCGGGGATGCCTTTCGCCCCGCACTCATCGCAGGTGCGGGTGGGCGGTCCCCACAGAAATTCGCTCGAACCCCCGCGCGCCGCGCGCTCCCGAATGGCTCGGACATCGGGAGGGCGCTTTTCGACAAAGGCCTGAACGCCCTCCAAAGGTTCCCACGACGCGGCGTGGACGGCAAGCCAATCGCGCGCGTGGCCGGCGGTCATCGACCAGGCAAGGTCTTTCCAGAAATTCAGCTGCTGGCGGGTGTAGCGCAGAGTTTCCGGAAACTTCTGCATCAATTTCTTCGCCAGCGAATTCACGGCGCGGTCGAGCTGCCGGTAAGGAACAACCTGATTCACCAGGCCCCACGCCAGGGCCTGGTCGGCGGTGACTTCGTCTCCGGTGAGAAGCATCTCGCGGGCGCGCCGCTCGCCGATCACGAGGGGCAGCCACTGGGTCGAGCCCATCGCATCGACGAGTCCCACACTCGTTCCTCCCTGGGTGAAGCGCGCATGATCAGCAGCGACGGCCAGATCTGCCGCGAGGTTCCAATCGTTGCCGCCGCCCGCGACGGCCCCGTTAATGCGTGCAATCGTGGGCTTGCCAACGTGACGGAAAAGTTCGAGCGCCTCCAGCAGCAGCCCTTGCCATTTCCAGAAATTGCGCGGACGCCTCAGGAATTCCGAGGAGAATTCCCGGGCGTCGCCGCCCGCGCAAAAAGCCTTGTCGCCCGTGCCGGTCAGGACCACCACCGCGACCGTATCATTCGAGGCCGCGTCTCGGAACGCCGAGATCATTTCGCGCAGCGTCTCCGCCGTCAGGGCGTTGTAAGCCGCCGGCCGATTGATGGTGACGCGCGCGACGCCGTCTTTCTTTTCATAGAGAATTTCCTCGAAGGCGAAGCGTGGCGCGGATTTTCCGGGTGCCGCAGCGCTCATAGGTCCATGCCCCAAATCGATGGGGGAATATTTCCCCCGACCCTCGCTTCCATCGCCAAGTCTTTCACTGTACGCCTTCGATGTCCAGCACCACGCCCAGGCCTCCGGACACGCACAGTGTCGCAAGGCCGCGGCGCGCCCGGCGTTTCGCCATTTCGTGCAACAAGGTCACGGTGATGCGCGCCCCCGTGCATCCGATGGGATGTCCCAAGGCGATGGCGCCTCCGTTCACATTCAAGCGGTCGCGTTCGAAGTTCAGTTCACGATCGCAAGCCAGCACCTGCGCGGCAAAAGCCTCGTTGAGTTCGACGAGATCGTAATCTTCCAGTTTTCGGCCGTTCGATTTCAGAAGTTTCCGCACCGCGGGGACCGGTCCTATCCCCATGGTTCGAGGATCGACGCCGACCGTTGCGTGCCCTGCAATCCGACCCATGGGTTTGACTCGCGAGCGCTTCGCTCGATCCTCGGACACCAGCACCAGCGCGGCCGCCGCGTCGGTGATACCGGAAGAATTCCCGGCGGTAATCGTCCCCTCATTGGAAAACACGGGCGGGAGTTTGGCGAGTGCTTCGGGCGATGTTTCCGCGCGGGGGTGCTCGTCGGTCAGGAAAACCCGCTCGTCCTTCTTATCCTTGATTGTGACTGGGACAATCTCATCCGCGAAGCGCCCCGACTCGATGGCGCGCCCGGCTCGCTGCTGGCTCGAAAGCGCATAAGCGTCCTGCTCCGCGCGCGGAATCTTGTAGTCGCGGGCGAGAATCTCCGCCGTTTCGCCCATCACCATCTTCGCCAGGGGACAGAGAAATCCATCCTGGTACATCCCATCGGTGAGCGACTGATGACCGATCCTCGCCCCCCAGCGCGCCCCCTCCACGAAATACGGAACGCGGCTCATCGCCTCCGTGCCTCCCACCAGCGCCACGTCGGCATGACCCTGGGCAATTTCCTGATAACTCAGGATGATCGCCTTGAGGCCGGAGGCGCAAGCCTGGTTAACCGTATAAGCAGGCTTCTCGACCGGAATTCCCGCGCGCACGGCGATTTGACGCGCGGGGTTGGGTCCGTTCGCGGCCTGTCGAGCGTGGCCGAAGATGATTTCTTCGACCTCGGAGGTTTCAACTCCCGCTCGGGACAAAGCGGCTTGCGCTACGATCACGCCGAGATCCGGCGCAGAAAAGTCGCGCAGCGAGCCCCCGTACTTGCCGATAGCCGTGCGCACCGCGCCGAGGATGAATACGCCTTTCATGGAACGAGCCGATGCTACCACAGGCGAGGAGCCGTGGTCGCGGTTCATTTCTAGGCACCTCACTCCGTGAGCATATAAACGCACTGCGGGCGGACATGAGGTGCTTTACGCCCGCCGACCGTCGTTTTCAATTTTCCTTTGTTTTCAACAACATCCTGGCTTCGTTCCGGTGATTCTGAATATCAAGCTAACTCAGGCTAGCCCGCCAGGGCGCTTTCTTTCAGCCATTTGCCGCGCCCACGTCTCGCCAAAGTGGAGACCTTCCAGTGGAGCCTCGCCCTCATAAGAAGGCAGCCCATCGGGCCGCTTCTACATTCTTTGTTCCTTTGTTTTCAATAACATCGTGGCTTCGTTCCGCCATTTCTTCAATTTCAATGCCCCGCAGATACCAGCCTAAGTCACTTTGTCACGACGCCTACTCCCTGCATACG
>JACQNR010000310.1 GCA_016202975.1 Acidobacteriota bacterium | reverse complement strand
CGGACGTCAGGGGCTGGTGGCGTCACAGCGATTTACTTGGGATTTCGATGGCATTGTGGTGGTTGCTCAGTACTTTGTTTCTGGGGGCGCGATGAGCTATTTGTGGAATACGCGTGTTGCTACTCACGAAGGGAAGGCACTCTTCAGCCCTGCCGACGTCAAGTGGTTACACGAGGCCGTGGTCGCGAAATGCGATATGGACGATGGAGTCAAAGATGGAGTGATCGGCGATCCTCTCGCGTGCAAGATTGATCCCTCCGAATGGGGCTGCAAGGGTGGGAACAATGCGCCATGTCTGTCCGCAGCGCAAGTAGAGGCTTTTGCAAAAATCTATGCCGGACCGACGAATTCCAAGGGCGAGAAGATCCACAGGGGAGAATTTGTACCTGGGCTGGAGTCCAGTATCCCTACCACGCCCGAACTGTTTTCCTTGTCTGGAGACTTCTTTCAGTACATGGGCTTTATGCCAGCGCCCGGTCCAAGTTGGAAACCCAGTGATTTCGACTTTGATCGTGATTACAAGCGGCTTGCGCTCGCTCAAGCGCTCCTGGCAGACACCAATCCGGACCTGCGCAAGTTTAAGGCGGCCGGCGGCAAGCTCATTCTCGCATACGGTTGGGCCGATCCCATCCAGCCGCTCAATACGATTGATTACTACGAGACGGCTGAAAAGACCATGGGTGGTCGCGAGGCGACGCAGGATTTCTTCCGGTTGTTCATGGTTCCCGGAATGGCCCACTGCCATCGTGGCGCCGGAGCGTATGCCATTGACTACTTGAGTTATCTGGAAGACTGGGCGGAGAAGAGTCAAGCTCCTGACGTAATGATCGGGGCGCACGTAAAAGAGGAACATTACACCGGATGGGATTTCAAACTTCCCGCTGATCCCGCCAACGTGACCTTCACTCGACCTGTGTATCCGTATCCATTGCGAGCGAAGTATAAAGGAACGGGCGATCCTAATGATGCGGGTAGCTTTAAGCCCGTCGGTCCATAGTCGACTTGACCCTGAACTCATGCGGCTAACAAGGCATTTTCGGTAGGCCTCAACGATTTAGCCCCGGAGCCAGGGTTCGAATCCGGCCCGCGCAAGTCGGCTTCCTGCGCTTTAGAATCTCAAGGTCGCGGGCTGTGCGTGGTCCTGTCTTTGGATAAATGAAAAAACGGTTCTCCCTTCCCTTGGAGGAGTTATGAACACTTCGATGAGATCTATCGTTCTTTTGGCGCTTGCTTTCGTTTCGGGTCTAATCGATATCCCTCGACCGGTCTGGTAGCACGTGCTGGTTACCCGATGTTCTGATATCGATAAGGAGGGGCGTATGTTGCATGACGCAAGGTTGTGTTTGCGCGGTGCGGTGGTTAGGGCGGCTGCTCTTCCACTTTTCTTGGTGTTGTCGTCGAGCCCAGCTTCCGCTCAAACGACCCAAAGATCGACAAAAGACAAGGACGGCGCGGTGCACGCTGCCGTATTCTCAATCCCATTCTCTTCCCATGCGAGCAAGGAAGCAAAAGAGGCCTTTGTCGCAGAACCACCGACGCCTACGAGGCCATCGCTATCGTTCCTAGGAGATCTGTCGACTACGGACCCGTCGACTACGGAGGGTCTTACAAGATTTATTTTGGCATGGCGCAAAAGCGCAGATGAGAGTCGAAAACAATTAGCGCAAGAGATGACGAAAACCTTTCCCGTGACCATTACGGCAGAGGTCATCGGTGGGGTTCAGACGGATGTCGTGCTGCCACGGGCTGGGGTTTCGTCTCAGAACAAAGATCGCGTGCTCATTAATCTTCATGGCGGTGGCATGATTTTTGGTGCTCGCTATGAAGGACAAGTCATGTCCATCCCCATCGCCAGTGTGGGAAAAATCAAAGTCATTACAGTCGACTACCGTATGGCGCCCGAACACAGATTTCCGGCGGCGAGCGAAGATGTGGGTGCGGTTTACTCGGAGTTGCTGAAACGCTATAGGCCGGAGAATATTGGCATTTACGGTTGCTCCGCTGGCGGGTGGCTCACGGCCCAGTCGGTGGCGTGGTTCCAAGCCCATAACCTACCGCGCCCAGGAGCGGTGGGAATTCTTTGTGCCGGGCTCGCGAATGATTTTGAAGGCGACTCACACTATGTGGCTTCGCTGTTGTCCGGAGGTGCTGCACCGACAGAGCCGGTCGCGTTCAGTAAGAGCCCTACCTTGCGGGCGGTACGACTCTATACTTCCGAGGCGGACGCAAGAGATCCTCTGGTAAGGCCACTGTCCTCAACTGCGGTCTTGGCGAAGTTCCCACCGACAATCTTCATCAACTCAACCCGAGATGGGCTGATGAGTGACGCGATCCACAGTCACTTGCAGTTGATCAAAGCAGGCGTTGATGCAGAACTTTATCTTTGGGATGGCCTGGAACATGCTTTCATGTACGAGACGCGACTGCCCGAATCCCACGAAGCCTACGACATCATTGTCAAGTTTTTCGACAAGCATCTCGGTAAGAAATAGCAGGACCGAGCAGAGGCTGGGGTGGCTCGACACGGTACTGTGCGGGAGGAAGCCCGCTGCACCTGCGAAACGGATTTAGTCCGAGAGAGTCGCAGAAGCCACATGTGGGTATTGAGGCGGGATCGCCGATGTGCTGAACATCGGCGGAAACTAATTTTATGGAAGTGAGAAAATGAATGCGCCCAAAGAGTATGCGATTAAGTTTATATGCATCTTACTTTCAGCAATTCCAATCTGTACCGCCCATGCCCATGGGGTTGGCCCTTGGGGCCGTCCCCTGGACTGGCACACTAGTCAGATTGACCAAGTCATTGCGTTTAAGAGCCGTGGCCAGAAGGTTTCCGTAGAGGGGAGGGATTGCATTACTGGCGGCTACCTTAATTTCAAGGTTAGCGACGAATATGCCTTCGATATTGATGAGACGGTTTGGCTGGATGTTGAGTTTAATTTGGGCCCTGCTGATTCCAAGTTGAGTGTGACCTATGACAGGAATGACACCGCATCCCCCACAGGGGAGGACACAAAGCAGCTTCAACTGCCTAAGCGCATAAATAGCCAATGGTACAGACAAAGCATCCTTTTGGAACGGGCGCGCTTCGCGAACCTTGGATTTGAAGGATCAGATTTTGCCATCAGTTCGGAAGGCCAGTACACGATTTGCAACATATCGCTGCGGCGGAGCTACACGACGCCGGTGCGCACGGTCTTCGGTTGGACCGCGATTGAAGTTGTCGATGAGAATGGCCAACCGACACCCGCGCGAATGGGCATCTATGAGCCGTCCGGACGCCTGCCGTTGCCGAGCGATGAGGCAGTAAACCTAAAAAGTAGTGTCACGGGAGCGTCTCGAATCGTTCCGCTCGGCGCGGACATACCCCATTGGCCGATCAATAATCGCTTAGTGTTTTATACGGATGGCCAGTACCATACCCGATTGCCGGTTGGGGAATACGAACTGATCGCCGCCAAAGGGCCGGAGTATCGCCTCGCGCGACAACGATTCGCCGTTCGGGCCAATGAGACGAAATCCATCAAGGTCGAGCTGCAGCGCTGGGCCGACATGGCCGCGAAGGGGTGGTATTCCGGTGAAGACCATATTCACTATGCACGCAGCAGCAAACACGACGACACCAGTCTTCAATTATTTGCCCGGGCAGAAGATCTCAAAGTGGCCAATATTCTGCAATTCGATAACATCGTCAATACGTATCTTCCCCATTATGACTGGCAGCCGGTTGTACTCGATCCCAAGTCGCCGTTCGTGCTGGTTCCGGGGCAGGAGGCTCCGCGCACAGCTAGCCTTGGCCACACAAGCCAGCTGAATATCAGGGAACCCGTTCGGGACCCTGCGCACTATCTGCTGTATCACAAAATATTCGAAAATGTGCACGTGCAAGGCGGGCTGGCCGGTTATGCGCACGTCATTGGGCGGCCTGACGTGGATCCGCTTTATGGGGTAAGGGGCATGGCCATCGATGTCCCTTTTGGCTTGGTGGACTTCGCCGAAATTCTGACGAACGCTCCAGGCACCCCGTCGATTTGGTTCGACTTTCTCAATCTGGGCTACAAGCTTCCACCCACTGCAGGAACGGACTGGCCCTGGGGTCGCGTACCAGGAACTGCGCGCAACTACGTGCAAATCGACAGGCCGTTCACGCCACAAGCCTGGTTCGATGAACTGAAGAAGGGGCGCACTTTTGTCACCACCGGGCCCATGCTCGAGATTAGTGTCAACGGTCAGGGCGTGGGTTCAGAGATCCATGTGAAGAGCGGCGAACCACTCGCGATCAAGGCCAAAGCCTCGATCAATCCGGATATCGATGCGTTGTCATCGTTGGAGCTGATCGAGCAAGGCGAAGCGGTGAAGACGGCTTCCTCCGGAAGCGGTGCCCCAGAAATGGAGCTTCGCCATGATCTTACGGCAAAGCATGGCACGTGGTTCGTGTTGCGCGCCCGCGGCAAGAATCCAGATGTGATCGCCTTGAGCGCCCCCATCTATGTTTTCGTGGACGGGCAGAGCTTCTGGAAGCGCTCGGAAGTGCCATCGATAGTGGCAAAGCTGAAATCACAGATGCAGGAGATACTCAGGCCGAACCCGCTGGAAACGGAAGCGACAGAAGGGTACGAAACACAGGAGACGTTTGCAAAGTATTGGGATGCTCAACAAGGTTTGCTCAAAGAACGCATCGATCAAGCCAACGCCATATACGATGATCTGGTGAGGCGCGCGGCTGCGCCGTCGGATCAACCGTGATCATCTAAGTGATGATGCCGAAGCACAGTCAATTGAGTCGCAGATTTGCTGACTACTGGCGCTATCCGAATCAGCAACTTCGCCGGGAGCGGAGCACGACGCAAAGCAAGGGTGTGGGATTAATATTTCGTTCAAGGAAGGGTTTGATAAGCTCTGGCATCTGAATTGGAAACGTCACGCCAGTTACTCTGGGGGGTAGACGTGATAAATGAACACTGTTAGTCCAGAGTTAATTGTTTTTGCTTTGTGTTAGTATGATTCGGAGGTCGGGCCGGTTCTGCTGGTGGCGCAACAGGAGGTTGGGTGCGACGAAACGTCTCGCCGCAGATCCGCGTGGGTTCGGGGCACCCCTGAAGAATTCCCATTGGGGCTGACCGGTCTCTAGCCGTTCATGTGCAGTTCATGGGCGAAGGCATGCCGTCCCGTGAATATTATTTGGTTGGCTTTCGAGAGGGTAGGTCTAAAACCCTCGCCGGCTAGTTAATCCAACGTCGAGGATCGCGCATGAGTAATCAGTTCTGGACGGGCATGGCAATCATATTCTTTGGGGGAGCGTTGACCGGAAGTTTCGCTCTCCCTTTGAAATCATCCCGCGTTTGGCATTGGGAAAATAGCTGGTTGATCTTCGCAGTGGTCTCGTTGCTTTTCTTGCCTTTGGTCCTTGCTGCGGGGCTGGTGCCTCGGCTGCAAGACGTGTGGGAGACTGTTCCTCCACGCGCTCTCGCTTATCCCCTGATTTTCGGCTTTTTCTGGGGCATCGCACAATTGACCTACGGCCTAGGAATAAAGGCAGTGGGGATGGGACTCGCGATTGCTATTGTCCAGGGTCTTAGTTGCCTCTCGGGCTCACTAGTTCCCCTTCTGGTGTTCAATCCTTCCGATTTGACACAGCCTCGAGGTCTCCTATTAATCGGCAGTATGCCTATCCTTTTCGTGGGCCTTGCCTTGTATGGGAAGGCGGGTACACGGAGAGAGAAGGAACAGGCATCGTCGGATTTGACGGTTCGTAAAGCGGGAAGTAGTTTCTTAACGGGACTGTTCATTTGCATCTTTACGGGAATCGTGGGCTCGAGCATCAATCTGGGATTTGCGTTCGGCAAGGACATTATCCAGCAGAGTCAGCAGTTGGGGGCTGGTCCAGTAACTTCGACATACGCCGTCTGGGCCCTGGTGCTGGGTGCCGGATTTTTTCCCAACCTTCTATACTGTTTCTTTCTTCTTTTTAGGAATGGCACCTGGAGCCTGTTTACCCAGCGCGGGTCTGTTAAAGAAGCGGGGATTGCGTGCGCCATGGCGCTGCTTTTCTTGCCGGGAATACTTGCATACGGCATTGGCGCCAACATGGTGGGTGTCTACGGAACATCTGTTGGCTTTGCGCTCTTCGCTGCGAGCCAGATTCTATCTTCGAACACGTTAGGCGTCCTGACTGGCGAATGGAAATCCACGTCACCAAAGACGAGAATGCTATTGGCCGCTGGCACTGTGGTCACCTTAATTTCTGTGGTCGTTCTCAACCTCGGCGGCGTGTTCTAGATACTCTGAAGGACCAACGATTCTTGCAGTATGAAAAGAATCGACATGACCCACATCCGTGGTGCTATGAGCTCCTTCTATTGGTCGGATCCCATGTCCACTCGACCAGTCTTAAGGGACAGGTCAGTGGCATCCCCCACCCGGGCGTTTCTTACACAAGCTGCTTAACGGCACCGCCTCTAACAGAGATCAATCGCCACGACGGTCAGAAGTCAAAATCCCTCCGGATTTCTAAAGTCACCCGCTGTGCGAACATAAGCTCTGTCGGCCGACTGGAGCTTCTGACAAATGGCCGGACGGTAATACCTTTTCGGCGACCAAGTGTAGGACCTGATGCGACTCGACGGCCCCCAAGGCTTCGGCGCCTCGTAAAAATCCCATACACCTTTCGTATCGGTGACCTACCCGAGATTTGCACCACCCGCAGTGAGAGAGGTTATATCACAGCTTAAGGCTGTGACACTCGATATCAGCCTGCCAGGAAAGCCGACGGACAATGCTAGGTGAAATCATTCAAGGGACGGCTGCGCGAAGAATGTCTGAATGCGACCTGGTTCCTGCGCCTGGAGGACGCTCGAGTCAAGATCGAGGCTTGGCGCCGCGATCCTCATTCCATAACTGGACAAGAAACGGGGGAAACTTCAGCCCGCGCTGCGCATGCGCTCGGACTTACTACCATGGTGGGCAGCAAGATAGGCACTTCGCTGGCGATGGTGCCCTCGTTCTTGGTGGGCCAACTCTATAATGCGGTTGGTCTTGATGGACGTGTCTTTCTCAAAGCCGATCGTGCCATCACGGTCCAAAATGCCGAAGGATTCATCATGTGCCCCGAGACTTTATGGAGTTGAAAATGTCGATCCAAAATGCTAACTATCTCGATGCAACCATCGAGCCGATGCTGCGTGGCGCGAGAATTCACATCCAGAGAGGTCCTATGCGAAGCTGTGTAGTTTGCTGTGTGATCGTTTTTTTTCTTTCACCTTGTGCTGTCGCCCAGGTCAGTGAGACCAGCGGGTCCGTTCCCGAGGATTTGGAGATTCGGGCTGCCGTCGGGCTGCTGGATGCGCGGCTTGGGCATGAGCTGCGGGAAAGGCGGGTCGCAGGCATGTCCGTCGCCGTGGTGTATGACCAGGAAGTTATCTGGATGAAAGGGTACGGCTTCGAGGACGTCGAGAACAAAGTGCCGGCGACCCCGAAGACAGTGTATCGAGTCGCGTCCATCACGAAGCTGTTCACGGCGACTATGCTGATGCAATTGCGTGACGCCGGCCGGATCCAACTTGATGATCCGGTTACCAAATACGTTCCGGAATTGCGACTGACAAGCCGCTACGAAGGCTTGCCGCCGATCACGCTCCTGCAACTTGCGACCCACACCTCGGGATTCCCGCGCGAAGCGCCGATGGATTACTGGCGGACGCTAAAATTCCCCACGATCGAGAAGATGACGGAAGCACTGACGGTGGACGGTGAAAGGATCTTCCCACCGTATAAAGAGTGGAAGTACTCGAATGTGGGTTACGGCGTCCTAGGCCTGGCGCTGTCACGAGCCGTTGGGGTACCATACTTTTCTTACGTTCAAACGAACATCCTGAAGCCTCTTGAGATGAACAACAGCGGCTTCACGCCGCCGACGTCTCTGGCAATCGGATACTTCCTGCCCGAGCCCGGCGAACAGCCGAAGCCAGCCTATCAGCCCGATTACGGCGGGTACGGGCCGGCCACGAGCCTTTACAGCACGGCGGAAGACATGGCCCGGTTCATCTCGCTGCAGTTCCGCGACGGACCCCCTGGAGGGCAGCAAATCTTGCGGGGGAGCACGTTGCGGGAAATGCATAGCGCTCACTGGGTGCGGCCCGACTGGAAAGGCGGCCAGGGTATTGGTTTCGCCATCAGGCGGGTGGGGCCCTTCACGGCGATCGGGCACGGTGGCGGCATTCAAGGATTCCGCACCGATATTTCACTCATTCCTTCCCTGAAGCTGGGCGTGGCTGTCTTCACTAATACCAACTGTGACCCCAACAAACTCACCGATCTTGCGCTGTCCATCCTCGGCCCGGTGATCGAGAATGCCCAAGAACGCAGCGTTCCCCAACCGCCGGCAGCACCAGCCCAGTGGAAGCGATATGTGGGTGTCTATGCGATGGCCTATGGCTCTAAGGTCTGCATTCGTCTGCGCCGCAACCGCCTGGAACTTATCCCTGCTGAGGACGGAATCCCGGAGGTCGTAAAGCTGAACCCTGAAGGCGAACACCGCTTCCGCATGAAAGGAGGGTCGGTGAGTGGCGAGATTCTGCGTTTCGAAGTTGATTCAGATGGTAGCGTGAACCACCTCTGGATGGGTCAGTATCCTGCAGATCGGGAGGACGATGTGGTGTCCACGCAAAAAGAAGAGGTCAAGCGACAATGATGCGACAGTTGATCGCCCTGCTATGTCTGGTATTGCAGCTGGGGGTATGTGCCTTCGCCCAGCAGGCATTCGATCTCATCATCCGTAAGGGAACGATCGTGGATGGCACCGGCAACCCCTGGTTCGTTGCTGATGTGGGCGTTCGCGGTGGGCGCGTCGTTTCCATCGGCAGGCTGAGTGGTGCACCAGCCAAGCGCGTGGTGGATGCCGCCGGCCTGGTAGTCGCGCCCGGCTTCATCGACATGATGGGCGGCAGCACATATCCACTGCTCGTCGATCCGGCGAGCGCACAGAGCAAGCTGACGCAGGGGATTACGACCATGATGGTCGGCGAGGGAGAATCGCCGGCTCCCCAGGACGACCGCACGGCTGCCGATAACAAAGGTCTCACCATCCCGGTTACCTGGCGCACGTATGCGGAGTATTTCCGCAGGCTTGAAGAAAAGGGAGTCGGGCTGAATGTTGTACATAACGTAGGCGCGGCGCAGGTCCGTCAGCTCGTGCTGGGAGTGGAGGATCGACAACCCGCTCCTGCACAGATGGCGGAAATGAAGGAACTCGTGGCCCAAGCCATGCGAGATGGCGCCGTGGGGCTTTCTACCGCATTGATCTACCCGCCCGGTGCATACGCCAGGACGGAAGAAATCGTTGAGCTGGCTCGGACCGCGGCTGAGCACGGGGGGGTGTACTTCTCCCACATGCGGAACGAGAGCAGTCGTCTGCTGGAGGCAATCGAGGAAACGCTCCGCATCGGCCGTGAGGCGAATATCCCCGTGCACATATATCACTTGAAGGCAGCAGGACAGGAGAATTGGCCACTCATGGCGAAGGCAATCGAGTCGATCGGGCGGGCGCGCCAGGAGGGCATAGACGTAACCGCTGACATCTACCCATACATCCGCAATGGTATCGGCCTGCGCTCGTTCATTCATCCGCGTCACTATGCGGCCGGAACGGAATCATTCGTTCCTAGACTTTCCGATCCGGGGCTGCGGCGTTCTATTCAAGATGAGATAGAAACCAGTTCCGACTGGGAAAACTGGTATCGCCACGTGGGGAATGACTGGTCCAACGTGCTGATTTCTGCGGTAGGCAAGGGGATTGAACCTTCATATCAAGGGTTGTCGATCCAGGAGGTCGCCGCCAAGCGCGGCGTGGACGCGTGGACTGCC
This sequence comes from Acidobacteriota bacterium, assembly GCA_016202975.1. Taxonomy (GTDB): domain Bacteria; phylum Acidobacteriota; class Terriglobia; order UBA7540; family UBA7540; genus JACQNR01. The sequence continues at coordinate 2,346 of JACQNR010000310.1, read as the reverse complement.
TTCTTCGACCTCGTGCAGCAGGGCGAGGTGTTCGTTTCGCCCAAGAGTATGAACGAAGAACAGAAACACCAGGCCCTGCGAGCACCCTTCGTCGCCATCGATACTGACGCAGCGCCCATCAACCCTGAAACGGCCAAGACCGCGCTGGGCCAGAGCTTCCACCCTCGCGCATTCGGCGCCTTCCCGCGCGTGCTTTCCAAATATGTCCGCGAAGAGCGGGTCATCTCACTTGAAGTAGCCGTGCAGAAGATGACTTCGCTTGCCGCGAACCGGCTCTGGTTGTACGACCGTGGCCGCATCAGCATCGGAAGTGTGGCTGACATCGTGATTTTCGACCCGCACAAGGTGAAGGACACGGCCACCTTCACTGAGCCGCTGTCCTATTCGGTTGGCATGCAGTACGTCTTTGTAAGGGGCACGCCGGTGATCGATGAAGGGCGCTGGACCGGGTCAATGACAGGAGAGGTTATACGTGGTCCGAGCTACCAGCATCCCAGAGCACGCTGACCCCGCCGGAGTGGAGTAACGACATGGATTGGCGGCGCGAATCGCGAGTCGTTTGTGCATCGCTCATGGATGCTTGCGTTTCCCAACGATGTATTGGATGTCCGGCCGAAGAGCGAATGTGGGCTAACGACAAATAGGAGTTATCGCTGATGCTTCGGACCAACGCCAAGAGTACCGAGGCATGCTCGGCGCGAACGCGGCCTTGCGGTCTCGCAAACCCTCCCCGGGTAGGTTGCGAAGCGGATTTATTGTCCAGCGTCTCGACGAGCTATTGGACGAACCCCCACCGGAGGTACCGGCGCGCACCAACGACATTCAGTTGATACACTGATCGGACAGCGCTGAAATATCCTTGGTCGGTTTCGAGTCGGCAAGCACCTTTCACAGTCGGAGTAATCTGGTGCAAGAACAAATAGCGGACCATTTCATGTCCTGCAAAAGTCCGTCTCACGACCACGCGCGTCGCAGATTTGTTCATTCGGCGTCACGGCTGCAGTCACCTGCATTCCGGTCGCTGCTGATGTTGGCATTCGCAACGGGCGCGTCGTGAGGCAATGAAGAAGGATTTCAAGGTGTTTTCCCTTTGGGGACGCACATATGTACCGCTACCTGCGAGGACGGTTCACGATTGACAACCCACCGTACGCGCGGAAGAGAATTTAACGGAAGAAATTGATATCGGGGGAGTTTCATGCCAACTCGTCGCGAGTTTCTTAAGCAGACAGCCACCAGCCTCGCCGCGGTGGACTCCGTTCCGGCGACTAAGGCCGCCGAGGGTGCGGCCGCTCTGAAGCCGCCCGCGGCGCGGTCACGCACCACGGTGATGCGCCGCGGCAAAGTGAGCCGGCTGGGAGCGGAAGATCTGTTCGATCTTCAGTTTCTGCGCGATGCCCGTCTGTCCCCTGACGGACGGATTGTCGCCTATGCGGTGTCACATACCGACGGCGACGAAGAACGGTTCGAGATATGGTTGGGTGGCATAGAGGGCAGAGATCAGGGCCGCCTGCCCTATTCCGGCAACGCGACGGCGCCCCGATGGTCGCCGGATGGGCGCTGGCTGGCCTTTGCCGGCGACGGGCGCCTGCGGGTGGCCGCGGTACCGTCCTTGACAGTGTCGGATCCGTTGACGCCGGAGCCTCTGTCTGTGCAGGGTGCGGCGTCCTGGTCGCCTGACAGCACGCGCCTCGCCGTTAGCCTGTTGGAGCGCCGAGTGGTCGACGGGCCACGCCGTATCACGAGCACGCTTTTTCGGGCCGACGGTGTGGGGTTCCTCGATACGTTCTCGCAACGGATTTATGAGGTGGATCGTTCCAGCCGCGCCCTGCGCTGTCTCACCACCCCGGCCGAGGGCGTTTGTTCGCAACCTGAATGGAGTCCATGCGGGCGGCGCATCCTATTTTTGGCTAGCGAGGACGCGGTGCCGTTCGCCTCCTATTCGCCCCGGCTACTTACCATCGGGGTCGAAGATGGGAAGATCACCGAAGTCCTGGGCCACCCCTGGTTCATCACCGGGGCCCGCTGGTTGCCGGGCGGCGAACGCATCGCCGTCGCGGCGGCGCGCGACAGCGCGCTGACCATTCCCAACCCCCGGGTATGGTTGGTTGACGTGGTGGGCGGCAATACCCACCTGCGGACGCCAGGCATGATCGGCAACGTCGGTTGCAGGATCCACCACGATATGCCTGCATGGGACTTGATGGACGGCAACATGCTCACGGTGCTCGATGGGACGACGGCGTTTGCCTCGGTGCAGCGGGGCGGCACCGTCGAGGCCTGGCGCGTCGCGCTCGTCGGCGATATTGCCGTGGACAGGGTCCTGACTGGAGAACGCGCCTGCAT
>JACQNR010000306.1 GCA_016202975.1 Acidobacteriota bacterium | reverse complement strand
CGTGGGACCATAGGGCTCAACCACCACCAGGTCGCGAAAGCCGAAGTTCGCCATGGCGCGCGCTGCCGCCCCGATATTGAGCGGATTGCGCGGTCGCACCAGAACGATCCGCCAGGCGAGGGGCATAGATTTCATGCCGGGGATTGTAGCAGGAAGAATCCTCTGTAGCGGAAATCGGAGCTTGCCGTGCAAAGTGGGGATCGCCGACCTCGGTGAGCGATGCTCGGGGCTCCAGCCCCCTAACCCAGTCCGCCAGCTGGCGGACCGCCCTCTCCCCGAGGGAGAGGGCTGGGCGGCGAAAGGGGAAGCGACTATTTCTTGGCGGTTGGCTTCGAATCCGGAGTCGTTCCGGAACCCGAGGGAGCTTGTGGCGCGTCAATCGCCTCGGTCGAAAGGATGCGGACACGCGACTTGAATTGTTTGTAGTCCGTGTAGCGAATGATCTGCTTGATCTTGACCGGGCCAGCCCGCTCAAAGTAGAGCGTGTCATCCGCAATAGTGTAAGTCGGAAACCAGAATTTACCGTCAATCTGCTCGCGATAAGTTGTAAAGCGCGGGAAGAGGTTTTCTTGCCCTTTGGACTTCAAGCCCTGCGGCACAGTCTTGCCCTCTGATTTCACAATTTGCAGGTCGCGGTCGTCCACCCAGACGCGCCCCTGGAAATAGAGCCGTCCCTTCTTGAGTTCTTTGGGCCGGATGTCGAAAACGTAGGCGGTGATCTCGTCCACGCGCACGTGCCCGAGGTACTTCACATCGTATTCGGGCAGCTCGTCCGTGGTCAGGACGAAGGGCTGAATGCTGCGAAAATTCTCGAGGTCCTCCTTGGTGACGATCAGGCGCCTCAGGGTGTCCGGCGGAGCATAAGTCACGCGCTCGATGCGCTTGCCGCTGTCCTCAAAAAGAATGTCCCATTCTTGCTGAAAGGCGCCGCGCGGATTGCCTTCTTCGTCATATTCGGTGAGCTTGTTCATCTGGTGGTAGGTGTAGTTATCGCGCGCCTGTTTGAAGACCTTTTCCTTCGCCGCGAATTCCTGGACGATGCGGTCGATCTCGGCAGGACTGGGGTCGGCCAGCGGCACCCGGTTGGCCTTGGGCTTGGCGGCGGGGGCGCTGGCTTTCGCCGGAGGTCCGGTCGTGTCAGGCTCCGGCCGTGCCGAGGCTGGGACGGGCGCGGCCGCTGGAGCAGGAGCAGGCGCGGGACTTGACGCCGCCTGAGGCGTCTCCGGCAGCTTGACCACCGCCTTCTGCAGCGCGTCGATCACCAGGTCGTCGGCGCCGGCATTGTGGAATTTCTGCGCCAGGTCCGGATTCATTCGAAAATCGACGCCGCGCTGCTCGATGATGGCAAGCATCTTGTCGGTGCTGGCCCCGGCGAGGAGCATCAGCACCACATCGTCCGAGCTCAGCGGCTTCTCCGCAGCGCGAGCGGGCGCGGAAAGCGTCAGGACCAGAATGGCCGCCCACAACCCGGCGAGAAACTTCTTCGTTGTCGTGCGATCGCCTGCGCCCGCCATGTTCACTAATCCTCCGGTATGGACCCTGCTTAGATAGAGTCTATCACGGCCCGAAAAGTTGCTTGTAAAGGGAATGGGAAGCCCTCGAAAGGCCATATTTTCGGCCTGAGAATGCGTTCCGCCCGAAACAGGAAAATGCTGGTGCCTTACCGTGCGCGGCGCCTGTTCTTGATGCGCGTTTGACGCAGCTTCCGCGTCTTACGTTTGGGCTTGGAAATGGCGAAAGTAGTGGTGCCCACGCGGCGGACTTTCCATTCGTGGGCTTTGGGACTGCCGGAGCTTTGCTCCATGATGCCTCCAAGGAAGACTGACGCGTTGAATGACCATTATAGCGAAATGTGGCCGACCTGTGGCGTCGCGGTCATGCGATACAGATGCGGGTTCACGGCGAGCCTGGAAGGCAGGCGGAAAACCAGCGCGCAGGTGGATATGAAATCCGGGCCCGCACACCACCCCCCATGGCCCTGACCCCTCTGAGGGTGGGCCACGCCCGGATTGATTGGGGGACTGCACTGCGAGGCGCCACCCGGGGCGTCCGCAAGAACAAAGCTATTTCGCCGCTTCGACCGATTTCACTTTGATGGAAGTGCCGTCGCTATCCCCGGTCACTTTCACGGATTTGCCGGCGAAGGCTTCGAATTTATCCTGGGCATCCAGGTTATAGACTTTCCCGCCGGAAACCAGGACGTAGGTGGCTCCGCCCTTGACACAACTCTTGACGCAGCCGGCCGCCGCATCACTGGCCTCAGCGTGCTTCAAGCCACAATGGCTGTCGCTTACCGTTCCCGTCATCGTCATTTCGGCGGCCATACCGAAACAGCTCAGTGCAAGAACCATAGCCGCAAGCAAAACAAGTTTCTTCATTGATCCTCCTCGAATTTGTAAAGACTCTCCACCCAGATGCGAGCCATCCGGCAAGAGCCGCTCCCTCCCACTGCCCTCGCCTTCCGACGCAGCATCCATAATCCCGGCGCAGCTCAGACTCTCGGACATCCTCCGGGTCCGCGCGTCGGAATTGAATATTCGTTAGCTAGCCCTAGCAAAACGATTCTACTGAGACTCAAGCGGAAATACAAGCCCTTGTACTCGTCCGCCATCTTCCAGCACCAATCGCCGCGCCGTCCCTCACAGAAATTACCCCGCGATATCTGTGCCGCGAGCCAGCCACGACCACGCGAAGTATATGGGTATCCCCAGCAGGACCAAGCCCAGACCGATAAAGGATTCACGCGGGCTGCGGACCAGGGTGTTAATCACAATCAAAAGCGCCGTGACGCTAAATGCGATTGGGACCACGGGATATCCCCAGACAAGGTAGGGGCGATTCAAATGGGGCTCGCGGCGGCGGAGAATGATGACCGCCATAATGGCCCCGCAATAAAAGATCCAGGCGGCGAAGATCACGTAAGTATAGAGCTGTTCAAAGCTGCCGCTTGCGGCGAGCGCCATCGCCCAGATGCCTTGCAGGCTCAGTGCGGTGGCTGGCGTTTGGAATTTCTTGTCCACCCGCCCCACCGCGGAAAAGAACATCCCGTCGCGGGCCATGGCAAAGAGCACGCGTGCGCCACCGAGGATGTTCCCGTTCAAAGCTCCAAAGATCGAACAGAGGATCATGGCGGACACCAGCTTGGCCCCGAAGGGCCCCACTAGGATCTCCATCGCCTTGTGGGCCACGCGCTCGTGTTCGGCTAGAGCTTCAAGCGAAAGAACGCGCAAGTAGGCGAAATTAGCCGCCAAATAGCCGAGCAGCACTACAGAGGTTCCCCACAGAAAGCTGCGAGGAAGCACCCGAGCGGGATCCTTCACTTCGCCCGCCGCGTAGGAGAGGTGATGCCAGCCGTGAAAGGCCCACAAGACTCCCACCAGGGCGATACCAAACGATCCGAAGCTTGTCGTGGGAGTGGGCAGGCTATGGGTTCCCGGCATGGGCTGAATGCCCGAGGAGAATACGGCGAAAACGACGATGATGCCCAGCCCCAACAGCTTAGCGAACGTGAAAACGACCTGGACGGCGGCACCCTTTTTGACTCCCGCCACGTTCACCGCGGTCAGCAGCGCGATCACTCCGCAGGCAATGATCCGCTGGGCGAGCGGTGTGAAATGGAAGAATGCCGTACTGTAGATGCCGAACGCGACACCCAGGGTAGCGATACCCCCGGTTTCGATGACTGCCAGCGTAGCCCAGCCGTACAGAAAACACGCGAGCTTGCCGTAAGCATTGCGAAGATAGATATAGATACCCCCCGCTTCGGGGGATGCTGCGCCCAATTCGGCAAGCGAAAGGGCACCTGCGAGTGAGAGGATGCCGCCGACAATCCAGACGAGGGCGAGGCTTTTTATCGACCCTACGTGCAGTGCGACATTGTGAGGAACCAGAAAGATCCCCGAGCCGATGATGGTCCCAACTACGAGCGACGTCGAGGCAAGTAATCCAATGGCGCGAGGGAGCGTGGCCCTGGCGTTGTCGGTCTCAAGAGTTGGAGGTGGTGTTGGCATCGAGAATTCGTTACTGTTTTAGGCGATCCCCGCGCGCGTGATTATACTTGCGGCGTTGCCCGATGCCTACGGGAGATTTCGAAGAATACGAGAATTGTGTTGCTTGGGTGCAAGGTGTCATGGGCGAATTAGGAATCGTGTATGATGTAATCTTGCAGCCAGGGTTAATTCGTCTTCAGGACTAACCGCGGATTCCCCGCCTTGCGTAAAGCACACGGTCAGAATACCACTGACCGTGGCGACGAAATCTCAAAGCAAATTGGCGCGAATTGCGATGAACAGAATCCCATCCACTCAGTCAATTTCTATAGGCGGATTAGTCCTTCTAACTATTATGGGGCTGGGGGCAACGGCACTCTTATCGGGTTCGTCCGAGGCTCGCCCATCGAAGACGCCACGCTGAGCAGTCTCACGACCATCGCCGGGAAGGTGATGATGGACCCGTACGCCTACGCGGGGCTACAGGAGTTGAGCGAATAGATTGGCGGGCGCGTTACCGGCGCGCCCGAAGATGCGCGTGCGATCGAATGGGGATTGGAGCAAAAGAAGGGCCTGGGGCTTGAGAACGTCCACAAGGAGACCTTCATGCTCTCGCGCGGGTGGTCGCGCGGTTCCGCGGAGGCTTAATTGATCGCTCCCGTCCAGCGGCGGCACGGACACACACGTGATGCTGGTCGATGTGTTTTCCCGCAAAATCACCGGCAAAGACGCGCAGGAAGCGCTCGAACGCGCCGGAATTACGGTCAATAAGAACGCCATCCCCTTCGACGTTAATCCGCCCGCCATCGCCAGCGGCATCCGCGTGGGCACGCCCGCGGTCACCAGCCGCGGCATGAAGGAATCCGAAATGCTGCAAATCGCGCGATGGATCACCGAGGTTCTGAATAATCTCGGGAGCGAAGCGGTCGTCGCGAGGGTGCGCCGCGAGGTGAAATCGCTAACGGAGAAGCTCCCTCTCTACGAAAACCGCCGCGTCGCCGTGGTTGGTAGCCACGGTTAATTGGTCACATGAATTAACCGTGGGTTCTTGAACATGGGGAATGCCCACGGTCAGAACGACACTGACCGTGGCTACAAGCTGGAGGGCGTCCTGGATGTCGCTGATCTGGTCGGGAGTCAGGTGGAGGGGTAGCTGGTGCATGTACTTGTGGTAGTGGGCCTGGCGCTCGGCGAGCCAGACCGAGCGGTGCTCGTAGCAGGCGGTAAGGTTCTTGCCATGGTTGCGGTGGATATGGGTGGTGATGGGCAGGTGGCTGGGGAGATGGCCGGCGAGGATGAAGCGTATGCAGAGGTCGAGGTCCTCGCCGTAGGTCATGGCTTCGTCGTAGCCGCAGACCTGGTCCCACAGCCTCTTGGTGAACATGAAGGAGTGCTGGTAGAAGTGGTCGCCCTTGAAGATGGAGTAGAGGGCAGCGCGGCCGTTCGGGTGAGGCCAACCATAGTAGTCCCGGCCGATCTCGTAGACCATGGCGCTGTCGCACCGGAGGAAGTCGCCGTAGGCGATCTCGCTGGCGGTGGTCTGCAGGTGGCTGGCCAGGTAGCGCAGGGTGTTCTGCAGGAGGATGTCGTCGTGGTCGAGGCAGAAGATATACTTGCCCTTGGCGGCATCGATGCCCCGGTTGCGGGCGTAGGCTGGCTTGCCGGAGTTGTCGGAGAGGCGCACAAGGCGGCCTTCGTAGGACCTGGGAGAGGGGAGGGCGGCGACGGCGCGGTTGATGGCGGCGACGGTCCCGTCGTTGCTGCCGTCATCAATGATGATGTGCTCGACGGCGATGCGTCCACATGTCACTGAGGCGGCGACCGAGGCGATGCATGCGGCGTTGTGGTCAGCACCATTGTAAACGGGGGTGATCACTGACACGCGCGGTACCGTCTTATCTG
>JACQNR010000309.1 GCA_016202975.1 Acidobacteriota bacterium | reverse complement strand
CCAAGGGGACTCACCTTATCATTCCGCAAGTCGCCCCGCACCATGCTCTGTTCGCCGCTATCCCGGACGACCGTCGCATTTTCGTCATGGTTCCGTGGAAGGGCTATTCCTTGCTCGGGCCAACGGACACGGACTTTACGGGCGACCCCGCAACTGTTCGTCCCGAGCCTTCCGACATGGATTACCTGTTGGCTGCTGCGAATCGCGTGCTGAGCCATCCGATCGAAGCGAATCGAATCTTAGGAAGCTTCGCTGGCGTGCGCGCGCTGGTTATGAAGCCGGACGCGCGCCCCTCCTCAAATACCCGTGGGCATCGTTTCCATCGCGACCCATGGGCCGGGAATATCGTCTCGGTTTGCGGTGGGAAGCTGACGACGGCCCGAGCTCTCGGCGAGAAACTGCTTGATGAACTTGCACAAGAAACCGGGCCGAGCCATGGGCCGTCGGCCAGCCGCCACCCTTCGCGCCAAGCCCCCCTGCCTGGTGGCCATACCGGCCCATTTGATGCTTTCGTGCAATCGTCGACGGAGCGAGCTTCCTTGGAGTACGGTTTGCCGAAGGACGTGGCTGAGAGAATCGTCCGCACTTATGGCAGCCGCTGGCTGCTCGTTCTGGACCTGGTGAAGGAGGATAAAGCGTTTGCGGAACTGCTCCCCGGCACGCCCACGCTCCTTGCCGCCGAGGTCGAGTTTGCCATCCGACACGAGATGGCCGTGACGGTCGAGGATTTTCTCCTGCGCCGCTCCGGCCTGAATTGGGCGGCGTGCACGCCCCTCGGTGCAGAAGCCGCGCCAGCCGTCGCCAGGATCTTCGCAGGGCGGTATGGCTGGGACGACCAGCGGCGGAGTGCCGAGCTCGGAAATTTTGCCAAGCTCACGACTCCGGCGGACAGGGAGTAATCTGTTGAAGCGAATGGTGGATTGGAAATGGTGATTTCTGATGGATCCTTCCTGGAACTTCGCCGGCTGATTATGCGTACCTCCGGATGAAGGGAGACTTATGGTCAAATTCCTTCTCTGGTGTATCCTTCTGATCCTCTGCTGGCCGGCGGCGTTGCTGGCGCTTATTCTCTACCCGATTGTCTGGGTCCTGTTGATTCCGTTCCGCCTGGTGGGGATTGCGGTCGAGGGAGTCCTGCAGTTTATCCGCGCGATCATCCTGCTGCCTGCCCGGATTCTACGCGGGCCTCGAGCCGCGTGACCCACCGCTGAGACGCTGAAGGCTCAAAGCTCTAACAAAAACGAGACGCCTGGGCCAGTCTTGTGCTAAAAATTCTAGGCCGTGGCCATTGCTAAGAAATTTATTGTCGCTGGTCGCGTCCAGGGCGTGGGATTTCGTTTCTTCACCGAACGCGTGGCGGACCAGCTTGGCCTGCGCGGTTATGTCAAGAATCTCTGGAACGGTAACGTTGAAGCCTATGCCGTGGGTGAAGAGGCTCAGCTTGAAGAGTTCAAGCGGCGCTTGGCCGAAGGCCCGCGCATGGCGCGCGTCGAGTCCGTCCACGAGAGTGACGAGCCGGTGGACAAGACCTACAGAGCATTTCTGATTGAGTGATGGGTTCATCGTGCGATTGGGTGATTTAGCGATCTTGCGATTCGCTTCCTGTGGACGGAGTCAAAATCGCGAGATCGCTAATTCACAAAATCGCTAATTTGGGAGGAATGGTGGAAGGATTGAAGCGTTACATTCGGGAAATACCCGACTGGCCGAAGCCGGGCATTCTGTTCTACGACATTACGACGCTGATCAAGGATCCCGTCGGGCTGCATCATTGCGTCGACGCCCTGGCCAACTACTACGTCGGGCGATTGATCGACCGCGTGGTGGGTGTCGAAGCGCGCGGCTTCATCTTCGCGCCGATGGTGGCCTATCGGCTCAATGCCGGATTCGTCCCGGTGCGCAAGCCCAAGAAGCTCCCGGCCGAGACCACCAAAGTTAGTTACAGTTTGGAGTACGGTGAAGACGCCCTCGAAATGCATCGTGACGCGATTACGCTAGGGCAGGAGGTCCTGATCATTGACGATCTGCTCGCCACGGGGGGCACGGCGGCAGCCGTCGCCCAGCTCGTCGAGTCGCAGGGCGGCCATGTGGCGGGGCTGGGATTTGTGGTCGAGCTGGATTTCCTGAAAGGCCGGGAAAAACTTACCAAGTACAAAGTTCACTCTCTACTCCACTACGACAAGTAGCTCTCAAAGGGCTGTTCGCCAGCCAGAGCGAGGCGCCGCCCCGCCCCTGCCTTACGCTTTTGATTCTTCGCCGGGCGCAAAGGTCTTGAGCACCGCGTCCAGGAAGAAATTCTCCGGAAGCGAGCCCTCGACGTAAGGCCCTTTATTGATGATGGTGCGCGGCACGGCGTACACGCGGTAGCTCGAAGAAAGTTCGGGAAACTCCGAGGCTTCAATCGCGTCGGCGCGAATCAGATCGTTCTCCATCGCAAAACGGTAAGCCAGGCTCACGGCCGGTGGGCAGTGCGGTCAGGTGGGCGTCACGAAGACCTCAAGCTGCAGCGGCTCGGTGATGGCCGCGAGTTTTTCGCGACTCTCGGGCTGGAGGCCGGAATCGTTCTTCGACACGGCAAGAATCGTGTCCAGAATGGTTGAAAATTCGTACCCGGCGGGGATTCCGTAGAAGCGAATGCCGTAGTCCTTGCCGTTGCGAATGACCGTCGCGGGAACTTTGTCGATTCCATACTCGGCGACGCGGTCTTTATCGAGAAGGAAGTTGTAAACCTCGGTGCTGAGCTTGTCCGAAAGGCCGCCGAGCTCCTCCACCAACTGCTTGGCCTCGTGACCGTATTCCAGGTTGAGTTCCTGGGTGAAATGGATCAACCGCACCGGGTGGACCATTTCGCTTAACCTCGCGCGGATTTCCTGTCCCTCTGCGTCGCCAATCAGTCCCATTGCATCTCCCAACTTCTTGAAGGCGATTCCAGCCTTATGCTCAAATATTGGATGTCTGCGGGTTAACTCCGGTTCAGATATGTAACGGCGCACGCTCGAACCTGGGCCCGCGCATTCTTCCTTGAGGACCCCGTAAAAATGCCATTCTAGCCTGTTTGCACGCTTAGATCTCACATGGCCCAATTTGACCATAGGCTGGCAAATATCTACCAAGACGCAGCTGGCGAGTCAGCCCCGCCCCAAGTTCCCCGTATATCTATATGAAAACAAATTGGATATAACGTTGCCCCAAGGGCCAACTCTGGTAATACACTTGCATCAAATTATGGCAAGCCCGTGCTAAGGGCTTGCACAGGGTTCTTGTCAAGGGCGAACGGTCCCCGAAGGACTGACACGCCGATCTGACTGGTAGCCCGAAGTATGATATGGAGGTTGAAATGAAGAGTGTGATCAGAATCGGTATGGTTGGGCTCGTTGCTACGCTCTACGTGGTTTTGCTCGCGCCGGCTGGTATTGGGGGCCAGGACGATGCTCAGACTCAGCGGAAAATGACCCTGCAGGACGTCAAAGACCGGCTGAATCAAAACAAGAATTACCTGAAGGATGCCGAGAAAAAGGGGAAAGCTGGAGATGCCGCCGGGGTCCAGACGGCCCTCGAAAATTACGATCGGAACATGGAAGGAATCAACCACGCCATGAGCGCCGGCGGGTTCGAGGGAACAGACAGTCAGCGGGAGGATGCTTACAATCGAGTCGAGAAGGCGACTCGGAAGCACGGCGAGGTCCTCGCAAATCTCGAAAGCAAAGTGCCGGAGCAGGCACGCTCCGCCATCCAGCACGCCATGGAGGTTTCGCAAAAAGGCCGAACGACGGCGCTGGCAAATCTTCAACAGGTTCGCGGTGAAAGACAGGAGCGCGAGCAGGCTGAAATGCGCCGGCAACAGCAGATGGGTGGCGGATTCGGTCGCAACGATGGAATGGGCCGTCCCGCCGGCGTGGGTGGTTCAGCTAGCGGAGTCGGCGGAGGCATGGGCGCAGGTCGTCCTGCGGGTGCAGGTCCAGGCGCGTCGGCTGGCCGCGGCCCCCGTTAATCGTTTCCGTAAAGCCAGTTGATCGCAGTTGGAGTTCTCTGCGCTAGCTGAATTGAAGGGGCGGGCAATGCTCGCCCCTTCGTGGTTTTTCCTGCCAGGGTAATCAATCCATACCCAATTGTGAAAACAAGAAGCCAAACTCTCCGGCCGTCTCCTTAATGGTCTTGGAGAGAGGCTTTCCGCCCGCGTGGCCCCCTCCCACATCGTAGCGAAGCAGGACGGGCAGGCCGGACAACATGGGGGCCCGCCAATGCTCCAGGCGCAGGCATGGGCATGGGACGTTCCGCGGGAGCGGATGCGGTACCTCGGCTGGCCGTAACCGCCACTAATACTGGTCGGTCATTCGAAGGCCGAAGAGCCGTTCTTCACAATTAACTTCCCTCTCCATTGCTCAGCGCGGGGGGGCGACCGTCGGTCGGTCTCTCGCTGAGCTTACCGCCCAACGTGCCATCCTTTCCCAAATGCGAATACGAAAAGGCCAACATTCTCTACGAGCAAATTCAGGCGCCCGATTATTCTGCTTGTAAATAAGCCCTGATCTATCCAACAACTTCCCAAGAATCCGTCGATTTCTTTGCCCGGTAGTACAATGGCAGCCAGTCTACGGAAGGAGTTCTCTCATGGTCTATCCCAAGCCCGCTCGCCGCTCCTGGGCCGAGCCCTGGAAAGTTAAAATGGTCGAACTGCTCAAGCTAATCACGCCGGAACAGCGCTTGCGTTCGATCGAGGAAGCGGGATTTAACACTTTCCTCCTTCGGTCCGAAGACGTATATATCGACCTGCTTACCGACAGCGGGACGAATGCCATGAGTGACATTCAGTGGTCGGGTCTGATGCTGGGCGACGAGGCCTACGCCGGAAGCAAGAATTTCTACCATTTGTGGGAAGCAGTCACGCAGCATTACGGATACAAGTACCTCGTGCCGACCCACCAGGGTCGCGGCGCCGAACACATTCTCTCCCGTATCCTGATCAAGCCCGGCGACTTCGTGCCCGGCAATATGTACTTCACCACCACCCGGCTGCACCAGGAACTGGCGGGAGGAACGTTTGTGGACGTTATCATCGACGAAGCTCACGAACCCGCGAACGAGCATCCCTTTAAGGGAAACGTTGACTTGGTGAAACTCCAGCAACTGATCGGCGAAGTCGGAGCAAAGAGAATCTCCTATGTGTCGGTGGCAGGGACGGTGAATATGGCTGGGGGCCAACCGCAGTCGATGGCCAACATGCGCGCGCTACGTGAACTCTGCCGCCTGCACGGCATTCGGATCGTCCTCGACGCGACCCGGGCCATTGAGAACGCCTACTTCATCCATCAGCGCGAGCCCGGCTATCAGAACTGGAAAATTGCGGAGATCCTCAAGGAATACTGCTCCTATACCGATACCTGCACGATGAGCGCCAAGAAAGACGCGCTGGTCAACATCGGGGGCTGGCTGGCCACGAACGACCAGGGGCTGTTCGAAGAGGCCCGCAACCTCGTCGTGGTTTTTGAGGGGCTGCATACATACGGTGGCCTTGCCGGGCGCGACATGGAAGCCATGGCGCGCGGCATCGTGGAGAGCGTGGATGACGACCATATGCGTTCGCGTGTCGGGCAAGTCGAGTATCTCGGTCAGCACATGCTCGACTGGGGCATTCCCATCGTCAAGCCTATTGGCGGGCATGCTGTCTTTTTAGATGCACGCGCCATTTACGCCCACCTTCCCCAGAGTCAATACCCGGCGCAGGCGCTGGCCGCCGATCTCTACGTGGACTGCGGTGTGCGCGCCATGGAGCGCGGCGCGGTGAGCTCCGGGCGCGACACCAAGACCGGAGAAGAGCGTTTCCCCAAGCTGGAGTTGGTGCGGCTTGCACTGCCGCGGCGCGTTTATACGCAGGCGCACATGGACGTCGTGGCGGAGTCGATTCTTGCCACCTACGAGCGGCGCGAGCAGGCGCGTGGGCTCCGGATGGTCTACGAACCCAAGTATTTACGCTTCTTCCAGGCGCGCTTCGAACGGATTTGAGCATCTACGCTGCTGAATGCGCTATGAAGGTTCAGCATGGTCGGAGCAATGAAGTGATCAATGCTGTAAATTTGCCCAGCCCTGAAGTGGCTTCACGCCGAAGGCGCATGAAGCTTGTCATGTCTCTCGCCGCGGTCGTCGTGGCGGGGATCTTCGCCGGCCTTCAGCTCAAAACTTTGCCATTGAAACTCCAATATCCGGGTGAACTGGATTTAGTGGAGGGCATGCCATTGGCGGAAATGATCCACCTGCAGCAAGGGATACCGATTTACGCGCCCGCCTCGAGTTATGGTTACGACGCGGTAAACTTCGGACCGTTCTATTACCTCCTGGGAGAGCAGTTAGTCAATCCGGCACAACCTGCCTACCTTCCGCTACGAGTTTTGTCTCTTGTTGGACTGCTTGGCTGCGCGACCGGATGCGGTCTGCTTTCGTTCTGGCTGACCCGAAAACACCTTTCGGCAATCCTTTCGGTGCTGTTGTTTCTAAGTTATGCTTTTGTGATTCGACACGGGATCTCGGCGCGGCCTGACGCGGTCGCCCTGTCCTTGATGTTTGCGGGCTTCCTGGTGGCGTACCGTTTCAGAGGACGAACGGCAATGCTCTGGGCCGCGCCGCTCATGTTGTTCGGTTTCTATTACAAGCAACAGTTTGTTGCCGGCCCGCTTGCCGTGCTGATTTATCTGGTTCTTGAGAAGCGCTACCGGTTGGCCGCGCAGTTTGCGACGGTATTAATTCTTGGCGGTCTGGCGCTGCTGGGGCTCTTCCAGTTTGTGATCTTCCGGGGCCAGGATTTTTTCCTCCACTTCATAACCTACAACATTCTGATGTTTGCCAAGCTTAACCTTGCTGCTGGGATTCTCTTCTTCGGATTGGTTCTGTTCATCCCGATTTTGGTCGCCTTGGAATTCGTTCGGGCAAGCCGCGACAAGCTGCTTGGATACTACCTGATGGGCTCGATTGCTCTCAGCCTGATGACGGTTGCCAGATCCGGGAGCGACAGTTATTACTTCCTGGAGCCGGCTCTTATTGCGAGTTGCCTCTTCGGGTCGTTGTTTGCAGAGAGGACGGCCGACCCGCCGCGTGCAATGGAATTGCTTGTCTTGATGGTGGTGAGTTTGTTCCTCGGCCAGTGGGGCAGGGGGGAGGCTCCCTCGCCCCAGGCGTTTAAGCAGGACCAAGCTGTTCAGGAGTTTTACCGCCGGCGTTTCCTTCGGGGGACGATGGGGCTGAGTTATTACGTGGGTGATATGATCCGGTCGGGCCTGTCCACGCCGATTCCGAACGTCTATCACTATACATTCCTTGTCCGCAGAGGCACGCTCTCGGACGAGTACCTAATCCAAATGGTCCGGAATCATGGCTTTGGGGTTGTGGTGCTGGGTTTTGATCCCCAGGCGGAAGAGGGAACTATCTGGGCAGAACACTGGCTAACTAAGCCGATGCGGGACGCCATCCGGGCGGAGTATCAAGTGGCCGACAAGCTGACCATGCCGAGGCCAGAAAGCATTCGTCATCCCGCTTGGCTCTACATATGCGTGCCGCGCACCGCCCCGCGTGCGGAGATGTCGCATCAAGAATAGGCGTAATCGTTGGGCTCCGTTATGAAGCGAGCGTGAAGGAAGCAGGCACGGGAATTGATCCGACCGAATTCCAAATCCTGGCCTTCACATGAACCATCTCCTCTGTGCGTGTACCGCAACACCGAAATCGCGCATGAAAGCCATATCCGCCGGGTCGAGCAGTCCTTCGCGGAAAGCCGAAAGGTTTTCCTCAAACTCTCGCAGATTGCGGGGGGCCGTCAGGCAGATGTGGACATGAGGGTTGGAGAGGACGAAGCGATAGCACATTCCGGGGGTTGGGACCCGGCCATCTTTCGGCCATCCCCGAGGGTGACGCAGGAGGGCCGTCCATCGGGTTGCGGTATAGCCGATGACACCGGGACCATGCGCGGCAAGGCGCGGAAAAATGTCCTGCTCGGCTCCGCGGTGCGCGGCGTTGTACCGCATCATTAAGGTCTGGATGGCGCCGCGGGCGGCGAGATCCCCCGCCAGTTTCCGATCATGAATGGAGACGCCGATCGCAAGCACCTTGCCTTCCTCGCGAAAGCGCTGCAATTCTTCAAGCACGCCGGCGAGCATCCCTCGCTCGCTCATCACCCCGAGGAAAAGAAAGCAGTCGATGTAGTCCGTGCCCAGGTGGCGCAGTCGTTTTTCGAGTGTGCGCCGCAGATTGGGATGCCTGCCCAGAAGTTGGTAGGCGCCTGTGACATAAACCAGTTCCTGGCGCCGGCTGGGCGTAATTTCGCGCAGGACGCGAATCATTTGAGAGTCAAAACCATAGGCGAAGAAAACCTGGACGCCCGCATCGAGGGCGCGGCGGACAGTCTCCACGCCGGGCCTGTACGAGGCCGAAAAACCCAGGCGAAGGACCTTTCGTTGGAGGCTTCCAAATATGGTCTCCTGAAAGGAGTCGATCACCGGACCAGTGCTTTCTACGGAAGGTAGGTTGTTGGGAACTACGCTCATTTCAACCTCTCAGCGGCCGATTTATTGATGGCGGAAGCAATCGGGATGCCATCTCGGTTGTAAGAAGCCTTTCGTAGCTGTTTCTCATGAGACCATTGGGCTATGGTATTTGGAATTCAGGCGAGTATGATTGGAATTGAGGCCGGCGATATTTGCGGGCGCGTGAATGGTGATTAGCATGGCCCGAGTTGGCTACGGTGCAACATTCGGATTCTTCATAGGGTTGGTAT
>JACQNR010000308.1 GCA_016202975.1 Acidobacteriota bacterium | reverse complement strand
GTGATGGAGTTCGGCATGGCAAATCTTCGCCAGGCGGCGACAGAGCGTGGGAAGCAGGTGGGGGACGTCCTGATAACGGACCAAGGCCCTGTTGCGGGAACGTTGGAGTATATGTCTCCCGAACAAGCCACCGGGGCGCCCGCGCGCGTGGTCGACGGGCGATCTGACATCTATTCCGTGGGCGTTCTGATGTTCGAAGCTTTGACGGGAGGACTTCCCCTCGCCAGCGAAGATCCCATTGGCCTGTTGTCGCAGAAACAAGCGGCCGCCACAAATGGATTGCTGTGCGCTACGGTCCTCAAAGCCTTGCAGAGGGACCCAGATTACAGATTCCAATCCGCAGCGGAGATGGTTGAGGCCTTAGGAGAAATCTCGCATTCGCTCGGCAAGCCTTCATCTGTGCATGTGAAAGCCGCCACCGGATCGGAGTCCGTTGGCACTTCGTTTTCATTCCCATCATCGGAACTAGTCATTGATGACGCGCTGGATCAGCCGCCGAAGATCGCGTCGGGACAAAAGGCAGAAGCTGCCGCTCGCTGGAACCCCGGGCGCGACTTCAAACCTCCCGTTAAACACGAACTCAGCGAAGCTGCTGCTTCCACTGATCGGACAATCGAAGAAATCCGAACAGCGTGGTTGCAGACGGCAGGACAAGTTCCTGCCCGTCCGCCGGCACGAAGTTCACAAGTCCGTATGGGCCTGGTCGTGGTCGGTTTCGCTCTTATTGGTGTGCTGGCATTCTGGATGACATACCATGGTCAAGGACAAAAAATGACCCCGCAACCGAGAGGTACGGGCGGTGCAGGCACGATGGCATCTCCATATGTCTCCGCACCCGACTCGGAATCTGATCCGGGGTCGAACGTGACTCCAATGCCGCTTGTCGTGCCTTCGCCGGACACCCAGCAACCAACTCTCGTGAAAGAAATTTCTACCCCGCCTTTGCCGGGAGCATCGAGTGCTGCGAAGGCACCCCTTACCCAGCGAGCCGAGGGTGGACCATTGGACCAGCGGAGAGGACTTTCCACGGCGGCGATCAGGAGTGGCGATCGGCGTTCGGGGGCAGTGACCGGGCTGGCGGTGAGTGTGGCCGCCGACTCGCGCGATGCTGAAATCAAGAAGAGGATTGCGATGGGATGGCTCCTGGTGGAACGAGGGAATCAACGTGCAGCCATTGAAAGTTTCTCCGAAGCCCTCAAACTCGATCCGTCGAATGTTGAGGCGCAGGCCGCTTTGCGAGTGGCCCGCTTTGCAAATCAGAACCCAGAGGTTAAAGTTCTTCCCTCCCAGTCTCCTGCGGACGGGATAGATACCAAAAAGGGACAGCCATGAAATCTTGCTTGCTGCGTTTTCTCGTTTTCCTTCTGACGTTGTTCGCAGGAGTCAGCGCGCGACTTCTTGCCCAGCAGGCCGTAGCCCCCTTGACCGACCGAGAGCTTATCTACCTCCTCGAGAAGAAGGTAAGCAGCAGCGCTCTCGTTGGAATGGTTCAGTCTTACGGGGTGGCCTTTTCAGCGGACGCGGAGATCATGGACCAATTGAAGAAGGCGGGCGCGAGTGAAGACTTGCTGGAAACGATTCGAAAGCGCGCGAAGAAACGCGAGATTCAAATCGAAGTCGTCCGGTCCGAGCCGCCCGCACCTGAGCCGGAACCCGTGCCTGCTCCCGCACGGGAACATCTCCAACTCAGCGAGCAAAAGCTGAAGAGCTACGATTACGAAGGCGCGCTGCAGGAGATTGCGAAAGCAGAACGCATCATGCCGCAGTGGGGTCAGATCTTTCATCAACGTGGTCTGGTGTTTGAGGCTCTTGGGCGATATTCGGAAGCGGCCTCGGAATGGAAGCAATACCTGGCGTTGGCCGAAAAGAATGTCGACAAGGCTGCTATCCAGAAACAAATCGCGGAGTGGGAAGGCAACGCGAATAAGGTGGACAAGACTCGTGCGCTCCTCATCAAAGGCGAACAACAGCTGCAGGCCGGCGACTCGAAGGGAGCTACCCAGTCCTTCCGGGACGCTGTGGCCTTAAGCAACTCCGTTGGGGCAATGCTCGCCTTGGCGCGCGCCCAGTTGCAGGACGGCGACTTCGCAGGGCTGGCGAACACGGCACGTCAGGCCCAAGCGCTCGATCCGCAGTCGGCTCTTGCCGCGCTTTATCTCGCGGACGCAGAGCTGCGGAAGGGTAACTCCGGATCCCCGTCTCTCGATCAAGGCGTGAGTTTTAATCCCAACCTCGCCTACGGCCGAGCCCTGCTGGCCCGTGAGTCCCGGCAAAGGGCCATGCAGGCAAGAGGGAGCAAGGCAGCAGCGGCAGCCGCGAACCCCGCCTCCGCAGAGGAGCGGGACCGGCACGGGTGGGTCTTGTGGAACGGCGGCTACTTTAAGCAGGCCATCGAGGAACTGCGTCAGGCCACCTTGCTGAATCCCATGGACGACGGCTGGCAGTGTGACTTGGCTTACGCCCGCGTGGCTCAACGGGACGCGGGGGGGGCTTCGGCAGCCGCCCGCGAGGCCATTCGCTTGAACTCGGAGAGTGTCTGTGGACATCACGCTCTGGCTCTGTCATTGGAAAGAATGGGCCAGAGTGAACAGGCAGCGCAGGAGTTTCGGGCGGCGGAAAAGCTCAGCGCCGCCACAGGAATGGCGGGTTTACTACGCCCAGGAATGAAAACTGGCGGCGCGTCGGAAAACAGGAATTAATGTAAACGAAGTTGAAAACTTCACAATATTCCCCTCACCCCCGGCCCCTCTCCCTCAGGGAGAGGGTGGCCCGGAAGGGCCAGGTGAGGGAGTAAACGTCCACTGACAAGCGCGAGAACGTAACTTCACTTCTGACGTTTACATTAGTAGCATTCCAGCTTGATGAGGCTAATCATTCAACTACTCTCTTGCACAGCATCGACACGCGATCGGTTTTTCGCGCATGAGCTCCAGGAATTGGAATGGCACTAACCAGGCGATGGGATTTCATGTCGCGGACGTGAGGTCAGGATCAGAGACGCGTCCTGGAGGGGGCAGAAGAACAGAATGAATATGCGACTGGGAAGAAGATCGTTCGGATTGCTGGTGGCCGTCGGTTTGGCTGCGAGCTCGGCGATTGCCGCGGACAAGGTGAGCGAGTTATTCAACCAAGCCAATGCCTTGGCGACACAGCGCTCGTGGGACGCCGCCATAACCCAATACAAGGAGGTTGTTCGCCTCTCACCCGCCTTCCCTGAGGCGCACTATAACCTTGGCCTGGCGCTGCAAGCTTCCGGGGATCTGAATGGAGCGATCGATGAATATCGGCAGGCCATTCGCCTCAAGCCAGGGTTCTTTGAGGCGCAGAACAGCCTGGGGCAGGCGCTGGCGCGGAGCGGCCAGGTGGACACAGGCATCGCGGAGCTGCGTGATCTTATCAAGGTGAAACCTGACTTTGCAGACGCACACTACAACTTGGCCAATGCCCTGGCTGCAAAAGGTGATCTGGACTCGGCGATCGCCAGCTTTCGCGATGCCCTTCGTTTGCGGCCGGACTCAGTCCCGGCCCAAAACAATCTCGCCAATGCGCTCCGTTCCCAAGGGAAAACTGCCGAGGCTGTCGCCGAATACCGGGAAGCCATCCGCTTGGGCTCGCCGCAGGCTTACCTCCATTTCAACTTGGCGAATGCCTTGGCCGATGGCGGGAAATTCAACGACGCCATCGAGCAATACGGGCTCGCACTGAAACTTGACCCGAACGACGCCGAGACTCACAATAACCTCGCGGTCGCACAGGCCGCGGCGGGCAACCTGGACAAGGCGGCCGACGAATACCGCCAGGCTATTAAGCTGCTTCCCGGCTTGGTGCGCGCGCATTACAACCTTGGACTTTTGCTCGATCGCAAGGGCGACCATAATGCCGCCATCGGCGAATTCAGCGAGGCCATCCGCCTGCAATCCGACTACGCCGCGGCGCATTTCAGTTTGGCCCGGGCTCTGGAAAGGACCGGCAAAAGGCAAGCCGCCCTGGCCCACTTCCGCACATCCTGGGAACTCGATCCCCAGAATGCAAATTCCCTCTCGGAGTACGAACGCCTTTTGAAGACTTCAAAGCAGACGGCTCCATCTGCCACGCCGGCCAACTAAACAACCCACGTTTTGGACAGAAAGGGCTGGAGCCCGGACCCGCGGATCCGGGTGCGTGCCGACCATGCTATCGGGTAGGACTCACCGTTCCTCCCTCTCCGCCGCCGCCCGCGAAGGCCGCGGCTGCACCTGCGATTGCTCCTCCCGCGACTGCGGCGATCACGGCGGCTGATGCCCCAGGCGACATGGTGCCGATATGCCAGGGTGGTTTGGGCGGCGGCGCCGAAGCAGGGGTTGGGGGCTGTTCCGGTGCCGGCTTACTTGCTTCTTTTTCCTGACCGGGAGCGCCAGGAACGCCGGTGGCAGCGGCTGAGATCGAGGCGTAGGAACCTTCGCGAAGCTCGTACCTCAGCCCCGAAGCTTTTTCTGTAATCAGCACATTTCC
Organism: Acidobacteriota bacterium; assembly: GCA_016202975.1. GTDB lineage: Bacteria > Acidobacteriota > Terriglobia > UBA7540 > UBA7540 > JACQNR01. The sequence goes on along the minus strand of JACQNR010000308.1, from coordinate 5,270 downwards.
GAACCTGGCCGCCACGGTTGTGGATCGGTCAGGGAGCAGAGCCACCACGTAGATCGCTCTCCCGCGACCAATGGGTTCGACGCTGTATTTCGGCGTCTCGACACGCAGGTCCGCTTTTTCCTGCTTCAAGGTAATTACGGTTCCAGAGTCCAGGGCGGCGACCAGTCGCCCTGCGGTATTCCGAAATCGCACTTTGGTTTCTTCCCCCACTGCCGCTCGAACTTTCTCTGGAAAGTCCACGACGGCCCGGCCGTCCTTCCCGGTGCTCACCAAGTCATTTTCCAGAAGTGTGCCCTCACCCGGCAGGACAACGTCGCCCACTGCAGCGTTTGAGGAAATGATGACTTGGCCGATCACCGGTACGCCGCCCGGCAGGGCGATCCCTCCTCCCGCCGCTAGCTGCGTCGCCAGAAGGGTTGATAGGAACAATCTCCAAACCGTTCTTCGCATAGGCCCTCCTACGATCCAATATCAGTTGGCGCGGGAAAGAACTCTCGACGCGGCCACGGGCTTCATCAAGCTGTCTGTCGTGGTTGTGGCGATTGCGGCCGAAACTGCAAACCACGCCGCATTCGCGGGAATATGCAGATTGAAATCCACCAGACTGTGCACCAGCAAGCCACAGCAGCCGATCGCCGCCCCCATTTGGATCCAACCGATTTCGCGCTCCAGACGTTCGCGCACGCGCGCGAACGCCAGGTAATAGAATGACGCTAGAGCCGCAACAATCAGCGCCGCCCCCACCGTACCGGTTTCGACAAGGGCTTCCGCGTAGTCGTTGTGCGCGTGCTCCCAAAGCTTGTCGGAAGGAAAGCTTTGATATCGCGGATAGACCACGGCAAAACTCCCCAGGCCGATTCCCGTCCAGGGATGCTCGGCATAAATGCGGAGGGCATCGCGACTGACAATACCCCTGTCCGCGAGGGCTGCTTCGGGTTGGGTGGGTATCGCCGCAATCGTCGCCAGGCGCTGCGACGCTTGTCCCGGGTCGATGACGAAAAAAAGCGCGGCAGACGAAGCTAATCCCACTGCCACGGACGCCCCAACAGCGCGGGTTCGCCCTCGCGCTGAGAAAGCAACGAGCAGCACACCCCAGATCAGCATCTCGACCAGAAAGGCAATCGTTCCGCCCCTTGAGCCGGAAAGTAGAAGAGAGGCTACCGCGACCACCAGTCCGAACACCAAAAACCCGCGGAACGGGCTGCGCCCTCGCCTCCCCAACAGCCCTGCAATACCCAGCGGGAGCAGCATTTCCATGAGCCCCGCGAAATGGTTGCGGTTGACGTACGGACCGAACGAAAACCCTGTGCTGGTTTCAAACACCCAGAAGATCCGGCTTCCTCCGGAAAGATTCTGCAGAATGGCAAGTAATGACAGGGCGAATGCGAAAACGGTGACGGCCGCCACCACTCCACGCCAAACTGACTTAGGAGCGTTGGAGAACAACTGGGCCGCCAGGAAGAACAGCAGGAAATCGGTCGCGATCTTGATGAGTGCCTCCCGCGCTGCGATGCGATCGGAGTTGAGTCCTGCGTAGAATTGCACCGCCGCCCCGAAAGCCAACAGCATCAAGATTCCGTACAGGGGCGACCAGACAATTCTCACTCTGCGGTGTTTGACTTGTTCCATCCCCCAGAGAATGAGCAGAGCTGCCGCCAGAAAGGCTAAACCCGCCCATGCCCAGGCAACCACCGCGCCCAGAGCGAGTGGAGCCACCATAAGTCCAGCAATCAGGAGGCGCCGTGCAACCGCGATGGAGACGCCGCCGGTGAACGCGGAGATCTCGTCGGGACGTTCCCGGCAGGCCTCGGTCATTGTCGCGAACGAAGTGGTCATGGCAACGCCGCCTTACGGGTCAATGCCAACTCGCCCTGCGGCCCCAGTGGAATCATGGAGACAGCGTCGATCCAGAAGCGGCCCGAGATTTCTGTGGGAAACTCCCGGCTCCTCGCCCTCCATACCGAAAGGCGAACCAGGCGCGTGTCCGGCCCGGTCGAGAAAGCCATCTCAACCGGGTGCCAATCGGTGGTGCCGACTACCGGATCGGTCGCAGCCTCCAAACGGGTCGGTGACGCCGAGTCGACAACCCGCAGGCGCGGGCCGCTATCGGAAGTAATGCTCTCTGACCGCACGAAGGCCCGTAACCGGTACGCGCAGCGTGGCTCGACCGGGACGAACTGGTAGAGGATTTCGTACTCCGCGTTTTCCTTGACGGTAAAGTCCACGCTCGCAGATTTTGCGCCTCGGTATGAAACCGATGCCTGGAGATCGGTCAACACATACGGCATCTCCGGCGCGTGCCAGTCGAAACCCCCGTTGAGCGGGGCGTCCTCGAAATCTCCATTGAAGACCACGTCGCGCGATTTTGCTCCGGCGGGTCGCCTGATGGCCCGTGAGTTCAACAGGGAGTTCCAGACTGCCACCGCTTCGTCGACGCGGTTGTCGGCAATGAGGGCGTCGAGATAGGGCTGCGACATCTGGAAGGTAACTCTTTGTTGCCGACTTTCGGATGCCATTTCGTGCCAGACATGGAACGCGCCCTCGTCGTCACCCTGCCTTCTCAGGAAATCGATATACGCAATCCGAAGCGCAGGAGAAGCATCGGGCGGCAAAACCTTCTTGGCTACAACGCGGGAATCGCCCGAGGCCTTGTAGCAGATTCGGAAGACCAGGCCAGCGTGGCCCGGGCTGAGCTCGAGAAGACGTCGAAAGCGGTTCCATGCAGTTTCGAATTGTCCCGTGCGCAAATCGTAATTCGCGGCTCTCCACCAATAGTCGGGGCTCATCGGGCGCCTTTCCAAGGCGCGCTGAATGGAATTCTGAGCTGCCCGTGCGTCGCCCGCGTTTTCAGAGGCTGCAGCCAGCGCCAGCCAGTAAGGCCCGGTGTTTGGACTCAACTCGGCCGCCCTGCGCAGGTGATGGACGGCAGCGATTGAATCCGGTCTCTCCAATGAGAACAAATGCAACGCTCCAAGCTGGTAATCCGGCAAGGGGTTTGAAGGATCCAAGGTGATCGCTCTTTCCAGCCACGCGACGCCTCCAAAGCTGGCGAGCGTTTCCGCCGAGGCGGCCTTTCCGGCAAAGTAGACCAAGCTCAAACTCGTGAGCGCAAGAGACGCGAAAAAGACCCATGCCTGAGCCCGAGTCCTCAGCCCAAACTCCACCTGCTCTGGGGCGAGCAATCGCTTGGCGCTCCGCCATTGGAATCCCGTGAAATGCCCTCGTGACTCGCGCTTCATGCGACATTCCAGCGATGAACCGGTGTGGTTCCGTCATCGTTAAATTTGAGGGTGTGCGCCATTCTTCACCGACCCATGGGACGGCTTGATGATTGCCTGAGCTTCTTCCTCTTGGGGCTTGTAGTACGCCGAATCGTAATAGCCGTATTCGTAAGAATCCGTGTTGCGGGAGTTGGCGCGGTTCAAGACCACTCCCATGATTTTGGCGCCGGAGCCTTCCAGGATTCTATGACCGCGGGCGAGCGCGCCACGGGTTGTAATCCCCAGTTGCGCCACCAGAATCGTCGCATCGGCGAGCGTTGAGAGGACCGTAGCATCAGTCACCAGCAGTACGGGCGGGGAATCCACGATGATGTGGTCAAATCTTCGACGCAGCAGAAGCAGCAACTCCTCCATAGAGGGCGAGGAGAGCAATTCGGCGGGATTGGGAGGCCGTGGTCCGGCAGCCAATACGAAGAGATTCGGCAGCGACTCGATCGGAGAGAGCGAATCGTCGAGGCTGCTGGCTCCCGTCAATACGCTGCTCAGCCCTTTGTCTCCTGTCAGCCCGAGCGGGCGCGCGACGCTGGGCTTGCGCAGGTCCGCGTCCACGAGCAGGACTCGAGCCCCGCGCTGTGCCAGCGCGAAGGTCAGGTTCAGCGACGTGCAAGTCTTCCCTTCCGAAGGTTGCGGACTCGTGACCAGGAGTACCTGGGGCGGTCGCGGCGCCGTGGAGAGCAGGACGGCGGTTCGCAGCGAACGATAACACTCCGCCACCTGCGAAGCGGGCTGATTTAACATCGCCAGCTCGACGTGCCCGTTCGATGAGGGTTTCGATCCATTCTGCTTCTTCCGCCAAGATGTGCGGACTCCATTCGAAGCCGCTTCTGGAATGATCGCGAGCGCGGGGCATGCTGTGAGTTTTTCCACTTCGTTGGCACTCTTCACCGACGTGTCCAGCCCCTCCTGAAGGAACGCCAGCGTGATCCCAAGCAACAGCCCAATGACAAGTCCGATGCTGATGTTCAGGAGCTTCCTGGGCCGGGCGGGAATTGAAGGTGGTAAGGCAGGGTCCACAACGTGGATATTTGTCGCCCGTAGGCCGGACGAGACGGTGGCGTCCTTCAACCTCTGCAGCAGGCTTTCGTAGAGCTGCTGGTTGGATTCGAACTCGCGTTTGAGAATATTGTGCTGGATGAGGAGCTGATTGAACCTGCCGACTTCCGCCTTTTCTCTGGTCACGGCGTCTTCCAGGAGTTTTTGGCGGCCCTGGGCCGCCGCATAGTCACTACGTACCCTGCTGACGATCCGCTTCCGCTCGCGATCGATCAGCGATTGGATCTCGGCCACCTGGTCACGCAGGCGCACCACCTTGGGAAAGTTGGGTCCATACTGGCCGAGCGCCTCGACGTAGTTGGACCGGAGGTCCGCGTGTTTTTCTTCCAGCTTCTGCAGGAGCTCGTTCTGGGCAAGCAGGGCAACCTGACTTTCATTCTCGCGCACCATCTCAAAAAGAGATTCCTTTTCCAACCTGTCGCTTTGGGCGACCGTCAAATCGCGCGTGAGGTCCGCCAGCCGCTGTTCAGCCACGTTCTGTTTGTCGCTGACATTGACAATGGAATACTGCCGCTCGTAATCGACCAGAGCCTGTTGCGATTTCTCAACCTTGGCCTTCAATTCATCCAGTTGTTGTTCCATCCAGCCGGAAGCTTGGCGTGTGGCATCGTACTTTTTGCGGAAATTGTATTCGATATAGTTGTTGACCAGCGAGTTTGCGACCTGTGCGGCAAGCTGCGGGTCGCTGCTTTCGAACTTCACCTCCACAACCCGTGTCCGCCTGACCAAGGTAACAAACAAGTGGTCGTAGAAGGCCTTGATTAACTGCGTTTGAAGGAGCGCGCGGCCGTCCGCACCGTTTGCTTCCAGGAATTTGGTGTTGCGTATGAAAGCCGGGTCTTCCCCCAGGCGCAGTTGTTGGATCGTCCGCCAAGCCAGCTGATCGGTTTGTATGATCTCGACTTGCGTTTCGATGAAAATGTCGTTCGTCGGGAG
>JACQNR010000305.1 GCA_016202975.1 Acidobacteriota bacterium | reverse complement strand
TATCCATTCTCGACGAGCCAGGTGTTGGTGTTGAATCCCTTGCGCCAGCTGTGAAATCCATGATCGGAGACGATGAGCAGCGTCCCCCCGGGCCTCATCGCCGCGAGCACCTCGCCCACGATCCGGTCCATGCGCATGTAGCTCTGCTGAATCGCGTCGCCATGGCGGGCGGCAAGCTCCGGATCGTAGCGTGGATGCTCGGGATCGAGGAGCCGGTAAAACATGTGGGAGACGCTGTCCGTCGCCGTGAAGACGGAGACAAGCAGGCTGGGAGGATCGTTCTTCAATTCTTCAACCGTAATTCGCGCCTGCTGGTCCATGGTTCGGAAAGTGTCTTCCAGGAACACATCCTCGTCGATCTTCTCTTCATTGAGCGCCCAGGTGTCATGCCACCAACCGAGCGTCTTCATCAGCCCGTGCTGACGGACCAGGTCCTCGGCAAAACTTTCCGGGGACGTGACGGGGATCAGGGGAGATTCCGGGTCAATATTGATCGCCGACATGTAGATGCGCAGGTCGGGCGCGGTCTGGAGGACGAAGAAACGGCACGTTCCTGACACGGAAAGAAATGGTGTAACGCGAAACTTCACGTGATACCAGTCGCTCCATTTTCGCTCGGCGACAGTTTCCGTCCGTCCGCTGAGTTCGATGGCCACGGCATCCTCCGCGGGCGTGAGACGAAAGGCAACGGGGACGGAAATGCGCCGGAATTGATCCGCGGTGGGGTCAACCGGCCCTTCAATCTCGGCTTTCGCGAGGTTGTCGTGGGCTTCCAGCCGCACGAGTTTGCCGCCAAATTCCGTGTCGCCGACGTCCCACTGCGTGAGGTCGGTGCCAAAGTAGAAGAACGTTCCCCAAGTGCCGCGCAGGTCCGGCACGCCCAGGCCGCTCCAGAGTTTTCCGCCGGGCAGCGTCGACGGCGGGAACTCGAGGGGCATGCGAATCACCGTGGTTTTGTAACCCGCGTCCGCCGCGGCCCTATAGAACGGGGTGCCCCCGCGGAGGTTGGTCACCTTGGGCGGCTTGATGGGAATCAAATCGAAGAGGAATTCCGGCTTCTCGCGCGAGACAAGGGAGAGCTCAGGGAGGTAGGTCTTGGGGTCGCGCTTGAGGAAATCAAAAATGCCCGTCCCGCCCGGATTGAGCCCCGTGGCGAAGGTGGCCCACGCGACGGGCGACTCCGGGGGATTGGTTGTGCCGAGCGGGCGGAAGGCTCCCGTCTCCGCCAGGCGCTGGAGGTTTGGGAGTTTGCCCTCCTTCATCCACTTGGCAAGGAGGTCGGGATCAGCGCCATCGAACCCTAGAACCACCACCTGCTTTTCCACCGGACGAGTCTTGACGCGCGTGCACGTCGCCGCAGCGGCCACGATTGCCAGTAGGAAAACGCCAAGTAGAATGCGAAGATGCGTCTGGTTTGATTTCATCCCCGTTAAAACATTCTAGTGTCGCGCGCTTCGAACCGTCGAGCAAAAAGCGGGCTGGCGTGAAGATGCGATCGCCGGAGCTCTGAAGACGAGCGGCCCTGCGGGTCGCGCTTTCTCCGAGACAGGCTCTTCAATCGTTTCCCAACCGTGAGAATGACCGGTCGATGGTAAGGGAGAGGGTCTTCAGGGTTTCCTCGACGTAGGCGGCGAGGGAGTCGCGGTAGAAGCCGAGGCTGCGGCTGAGCACCGCGGTTTCGGGCTCGGACGACGCAGCGAGGTGATTGGTCTCGTGCAGAAAGACGCTGAGCAGCCGCAGTCGGAATTGCATAGCGCGGAATTCCTCGAGGCGCGAGCCTTCCAGGAATTTGGTGTCCAGGGCAAGATCGGAAAGCGGCAATCCCTGCCACGCGCGAACGGTCTGCCAGGCGATATCCATTTCGCCCACGCGCGCGCCGCCGAAAACTTCGTGGTACTCGGCGAAGGGTTCTTCGCGGACCACCGGATGCCGGTGCCCGAGACATCGGCAAAGGTTTTTCCGTCGAAGTTGCACCACGATCAATTCAGGAGCACGGAATAGGATTTGGTCATAAGCCTCGCGGCATGGCCTGGGGGCGCCGGCCCAGTCCCGCTCGATGACGAGGGTGAAGAGTCGCGCCATGGTGTCATCTCGAAATGAATGAGCGATGACCACGAGGGGCGAGGGCCGCTCGCTGAAGCTCGTGATTCTGTAGCGCCGCCCTTTCAGCCACTGCCGCCAGCGCGCCGAGCGTGGCTGAGTGCGCATATATTCCTCAATGCGCGTGGGAGTGAGTGTAGGTTCAGCGTTCATTCAAACCTCAATTGCCCAGTATTAAGGGTTCTTCAACTCCTGCAAGTTCCCTGAGGTCCAAGCCCATAAACTGCGCCAGGGTCGGCGCGACTTCCGCCAATCGGACGCGGCCCAGATTCTTACCCGGCGCGACCTCCGGCCCCGTGACGATGAATGACGCCTCCATTCCCGCCCGGCTGGGCAGGTGGCCGTGCGTGCCACGGTCTTTCGATTCTTCTCCCACGGCGGGTCCGTCAAAGCGGCCGGAGAAACAGAAGCCGTCCGCCGCATCCAGAATCCATTCGGCGTCGGGGTCGCTGCCCAGCTGTTCAAGTTTGGCGCGGTCCACGACTTCCGCAATCGCGCCGGTTTCCATCAGCCGGTGCAGCGCCCGATCGAGAGCGTGCCGGTCGGCGGCTTCAGGCTCTTCAAGCCAGAATGCAGCAAACGAGCCTCCGGCATGGACCGTCCCCAGTCGCTTGAGCTCCGGATGTTTTTTCCCCCTCGTGTCGAACAAGCCCTCTTCTTTCAGAATCGTCAAGGGAGCCACTTCGCGATGGACCGGCAGAAAGCCGTGGTCGGAAACCACCACAAGCGTCGTGCGCTTTTCTCCTGCTACCGCGTCGCGAATCCGGCCAATTTCCTGATCGGTGTGCTCGAGGGCTTGAAGTGCCTGATGCGAGCGGGGTCCATGCCGGTGTGCCAGGGCGTCGTAACCCACGAAATGGATGAGCATTAAATCAGGATTGTTTTTCCGCCAGAGATAGATCCCTGCTTCGCCCCGCAGGTGGTCTGGGGCAGGATGTGTACCGGGCTTGAGCGCCGCAGCGACTTCCTCGAATAAACCTGGCGTCGAGTGGCGAGCTACGGTTACAAAATCCCGATGCGGGTCGGGAACGGCGGGATCCCAGATCTCGGGAATGTTGAAATCTATAGGAGCGCCCGCGCTCACCGGCCAGCTGATGGCGGCGGTCCTAAGGCCGTGCGCGCGTCCAAGATTCCACAGGGTCGGGACGTTGATGGCTGCCGCGAACCAATGCCAGGGCCGCGCGCGTTCGGTGGGGTCGAGCGAAGCGAGGTGGCTGTAAATGCCGTGCACGCGCGGAACGACCCCCGTGACCAACGTGGTGTGCGCAGGGTATGTCGAGGACGGGTAAATGGTTTCACATGACTCGGCGCTCGCGCCGCGCCGGGCGACTTCCTCGATGTTCGGAACCTTGACTCCCAGTTCTTTTGCGCATCGGTAGAGGGAGGGGTGCAATCCGTCCACCGAAAGGACTACTAACCGGGATTTCGCGGCTCGCCGCTGCAAGTAAGCCGACCCTCGTGTGTCAGTCAGGCGGTGCGCCGTACCACGATTCATCGCCGCGCTCTAATCCGCCTGACTGTGGGCTATAATAGCAGCATCACAGGCGATGGAGTTCGCCTTTAACCGTCCCCCGATATCGGGACTGATAACTCCTGGCCGCCCAGCGGCGCCCAGGAGTTTTTTGTTGGACCCAGGGGCGGGCGGGGAGTGGAGCAGGCTTGCGGACAATTCTCCTTGTCGTTTTTGGCGCCGCGGGAACTCTCGCCCGGTATTGGCTTCAGGGATTCGTGCAGGAACGTGCCAGCGCTTCGTTTCCCGCCGGAACCTTGGCCGTGAACCTGGCCGGCTGTTTCCTTCTGGGTGGCGTCGCGCAATTCGCGCTGACCCACCTTTCGGTTCCTCCCGAGTGGCGCATCGGAATCACCCTGGGCTTCTTCGGCGCCTTCACGACCTTTTCCACTTTCGGCTGGGAGACGGTCAAAATGCTCGAAGACGGTGACTGGGGACGCGCGGGGCTATACGTCGCCGCGAGCGTGGTCGGCGGACTGCTGGCAGTCCTGGCGGGAATTCGTATCGCGGAACGGATCTAGGAGGCACTATGGAACATCAGCGATTCGAGGGTGAGCGAACGTTGATGCGGATTCACATAGGAGAGTCCGACCGCTGGGAGCACAAGCCGCTCTACGAGGCAATCGTCGAGCTCTGCCGCCGCGAAGGTTTCAGTGGCGTCACCGTCCTGCGCGGCGTGGGCGGGTACGGCTCCGCCAGCCGCATTCACACCGACAAGATCCTGCGCCTTTCCCAGGACCTGCCCATCGTCATTGAGGTCGTCGAATACAGCGAGCGAATCGAGAAGATCCTTCCGCGCCTCGACGAAATGGTGGGTGGCGGCCTCATCACTTTGGAAAAAGTTCGCGTGATTCTCTACAGATCGAAAAAATAGAGGCAGGCCTTCTCCCTGATCTGAGTCGCAGTCGGGAGTGATGTTGGACATCATGAATGCGATCATCAATGCTTTCGAGGAGCCATCCGAAGACCACGCGAAAGGGGACTGATCTTGCACCCTTGCCTTCAATCCCCGTTCGTCGGCCGCGCAATCGAATCTAAGAGGTTGAGGAAAGCTTTGGAGAAGCGCGCACCTTTGCTGATTTCCGGCCCGGCCGGAATCGGCAAGACGGCGCTGGTGATGAATATTATGAATGACCTTCCTTCCCACCTTGCCCGGTCAGCGATCTACTTGAACGGAGTGGATGGCCTGCAGCCTTTCCTGCGGTTGCTTCTGGCTCGCCTTTACGAAATCGAGGATCGCACGCTGCGACGGCAGACGCGGGCGGAGGGCGTCCGGCGGGACACCTTCAAAGCCTGGTTGAAGTCACTGGGCACCAGCCGGCTGAAGGGCGCACTGTACCGGTCGGCGGAAAAGGGGCGGTATTGGATCGTGCTCGATCACATGCCACCGCTCACTCAAGCCGTTGCCAAGGTCGTAAAAGAGCTCGTGCAGATGCGCAATACGCCGGTGTTTCTTCTGGCCCGCGGCCGAGACGAGTCCGCCATCGGCCATGTCAGCGAGGTGTATTGGGGCGACCGCCAGCGATTGAGCATCGGACCCCTGCCGGGGAAAGCGGCGCAGCAATTGCTTGATTGGTGCATCGCACAATTCAGATTGGCTCGTCTCGACCTGAAGGGCTTCCGAGAGGAGGTTCTGCGGCTCAGCGGCTGCAGTCCAGGCGCGCTGATCAAAATGTGTGCCATGGCCGCAGAGCCGCGCTATCACTACGGGGCGCGGATCAAAATCAAGTTGATCCACATCGATTCCCTGGTACGCGGATACGACCCGCTGCCATCTCTGACGCTTGCCGAGGGTGCCGATGACGGAAGGTGAAAGCGGCGACTCGATGAAGGTTCGTACGATGCCGGGAGACCACGCCCAAGAAGGTGGCAGACGGTGGGTCTGCCCCTCCCTTCGCTCCGCCGGCAGACGGTAAACCGAATGGAAGGGATTGAAGACTCATGGCCCTCGATGAGATTCATGCTCGACGTCTGGAAACGATGGCGACTATTTTCGAGCGGGCACTCGACCGGATGGAGTTAGTCCTCAAATCACTCGAAGGCGGTAAGGCCGCTTTGTCACTCCAAGGCGCCCAGATTCAACGGGCGCGAGAAAGAATGGAGCAGATGCGGCGAAGGATAGAGGACGCTCTCGAACGGTTCTCCGTCAGTCTAACCCGCCCCAATCCCCGCCAGATGCTCGCCGCAGAACTCTCCATGCTCTGGGTCATTCTCGAAAATGCTAGGCCGGAACGGATGAAGGGCTACGGCAAGGAACTTACCCCCGCCGACAGGAAGAGCTGGGAAGAACTGATTCAGACACTCCTTAAGAATCTTGCAGAGCTTCGGGACTGCACCCGTTGAGTCCATGATGACCAGTAACCGGGGAGGTCAACGTTTGCGGGCGACAAAGACCAGATCGCCGGGATGCTTCGACCCATAGGGGCTTTGATCGAAATCGGCGTAAACGTTTTCGACCTCAAAGCCCGAGCGCGCCAGCAGGTGTTCCGCCTCAAAACGGAACAGGTAGCGCATGGTGAAGCGCTGCACGAGCCGCTCCTCGCGCCCATCCGGATAGGTGACGCGGTAGATGAGTTCAACGTCCTGTGTCTGATGGAAGAAATCGCGCGCCAGGACGTGATGCCGGCGCAGCACCTTGCGCCCGTCGGGCATGGTGAAGGGCGGCTCGCGGTTCAATTCCTCGAAGAACTTTTCGTCGGCCAGATGCGGGAACGCCGGGTTGAATAAATCCAGGATGAGTTTTCCGCCTGGCCCGAGATGCCGATGCACGCTCGCCAGGCACGCCAGTTGGTCCTCCACGGTCATCAAGTGCTGAAAGGGACGGAAGGGAATCGTGACGAGGCGAAACTCGCGACCAAGGTCAAACTTCCGCATGTCGCCTTCGGTGAGCGAGGCTCGCACCTGAACTTCCCGCGGCTCGTGCCCAAGCTTCTCGCGGCAGACAGCGAGCATCGCGGCCGAGGCATCGAGCCCGAGGATTTCGATTCCGGCCCGCGCCGTCGGAATAAGGATGCGTCCCGTCCCGCAGCCGATTTCGAGCACCGGGCCGCCGCTCGAACGCGCCGCCTCCACAAAGAAATTTACGTCGCCACGCTCGCGATAGGGCACTACGAAATCGTAAAATTCCGCCACGAAGGGCAGGTCGTCGTAACCTCCCGATGAACCCATTCCAGCCTCCTTGTTCGACCGCCGCTCCACGCGGCGCCTAAAATTCACTCCGGATAGCGTCTCATGATGGGCCGCGTGGGAGAACGACGAGCCGCCTCGCTGAATCCCGCCTTCTTGAAAGCATCGACCAGGCCCGTAAACGCGAATACATCGGGTATTGAACCCTTCTTCGGCTCCACAGGATAGCCTTCCAGAATTCTCGCACCTTTCTTCGCAGCATATTCTGTCGCTGCTCGGAGAAGTTGCGATGTCATCCCCGTGCGGCGAAAAGGGCGCGCGACAAAAAAACATGGGACGGACCAGACTCGCGCGTCGTCAATCGGGGCCAGGACGCGCGAGCGTTCGAGCGTGGAATACGCTTCGCGCGGTGCGAGCGCGCACCACCCCGCAGGCTTCCCATTCGCATACGCGATCAAGCCCGGAGGCGGCCCCGAGGTTACCAGCTTCTTCAGCGCCCGGCGGTTGGCCGCGCCCTTCTTCTTCTCGTATTCGGCACGCGTCTGGCGCCAATACATGCACCAGCACCCGCCGCAAGCTCCTCGTGGCCCGAAGAGCGCTTCGAGGTCCGGCCAACGAGAGGGGGTGACGGGATGGAACTCCAATTTAGGCCGAGCAATTTTAGCCATCCGTGTTCCAGCGGTTCGCCGCAGTCAGATCGAAATTATGAAGTGTCAAGGATGAAGGATGAAATGGCAACGCCGTCACCCCAGATGCTATTTCATCTTTCAAACTTTACCCTTCACCCTTCATCACCTTAGACTTCATACTGCGCTTTCCGGTTTGGGGGGCTTTTCGGAACGGTTTTGCCGCCGTCATCCCCTTGCCTTCCGTGATGGTGAGGATGCCACCGGCGGGGGCATTTTGAACGGTCTCTTTTTCGCCGCTCGGCCATTCGACCTCGACCCGGTCGGCACTTGCCGCCGCACCCAGGCCGAAATGCAGGCGAAGATCGTTCGACGAAAGGTAGCTCCCACCGCTGCGCACCTCGTCGAACTGGACGAGGCCGCCCGCGACGACGCGCACTTTGGCGCCGATACCGTCCCGGTTGCTTTTTGTTCCGATCAGCTTGAGAAGGATGGACTGGTTGCGGCCCTTGCGCACGCGTCGGATGAGGTCGGGCGCGGCGTTCATGTTGCTGATCGCGAATTCGATGCCGCCATCATTGTCATAATCGGCGGTTGCGAGCCCCCGGCTCACTTTCTTGAGGGCCAATCCCGGTCCCGCGCTCCGACCCAACTCCTCGAATTTCCCATTGCGCAGGTTGTGGAAGAGCAGGTTGCGCTCGGCATAGGTAATGCCGGTGGGATATTGGTCCATCTGCGGAAATGTTTGGCCGTTCGCGAGCAGGATATCTTTCCAGCCGTCGTTGTCGTAATCCAGGAAGTCCGCCCCAAAGGTCGTGAAGAGCCAACCCGTGCCTCCGATCCCCGCAAAGTATGTCTGGTCGGTAAACGTGCCGTCCTGATTGTTGTGGTAGAGATTCTTGGTGTCGTCGGAAAAATTTCCCTTCACGATGTCGAGCCAACCGTCGTTATCGTAGTCGCCGAAGTCGACGCCCATGCCCGCCTGCTCCTGGCCCTCGGCGCTGTAGGCCGCGCCGGATTGCGGCCCCACGTCGGTGAACGTGCCGTCGCCGTTGTTCAGATAGAGGGCGCTCGGCGTCGAATCGTTCGCCACGAAGATGTCGAGTCGCCCGTCACGATTGGCGTCGCCCATCACGACGCCCAGGCCGAAGTACCGGCCCGCGTCGATGCCTGCCTGCTCGGTCACGTCGGTGAACGTGCCGCCGCGGTTGTTGTGATAAAGAATGTCGCGACCTCCCGTCAATCCTCGGGGTCCGCAGAACGTGGCAATGCCGCGATAAGTGCAATTCGGCGCGCTTCCCGGCTCGCCGAGTTTATCGATGTCTACATCGACGTAATTCGCGACGTAGAGGTCGAGGAATCCATCATTGTCCAGATCGCCGAATGCGCATCCCATGCCCCACCCGTGGCCGGCCGCCCCGGCGCGCTTCGTCACGTCTTGAAACTTTCCGTCGCCGAGATTCCTATAGAGAACGTTTCCGCCGTAGTACGTCACATAGAGATCGGGGGTTCCGTCATTGTCATAATCGGCGGAGCAGACGCCCATCCCCCAGCCGGTGTGGTCGATGCCTGAAGCAGCCGAGACATCGGTAAACGTTCCGTCGCCGTTGTTGCGAAACAGGCGGGAGCGCGGGCTCGTGCCGTGACGCCAGTCTTCAACCGTGCTGCCGTTTACGAAGAACAGATCGGGATAGCCATTGTTGTCATAATCCAGCCACGCAATTCCGCCTCCACCTTTGGCCTCGATGATGTACCGTTTGTTGGGCCCGCCGCTGGTCAGAGTGAAGTTGATGCCCACTTTACGCGAAACCTCGATGAACTGATCCGTCGTGGCGGGTCTTGACCGCGGCGTGGCCTGTTCCGGCGCATTCCCTGCAGCGGGACGCTGCCACGCCACCGCTAGGGAGCCGGCGGTAAGACCCAGGACAAAGCATACGGCGAGTAGTCTTAATCGACTCACAACCTCATCCAGTGTAGCGCTCCTTATTGCACCCCTACCCGCCAGTTGGCGGGCGGGTTTGCGACATTCTTCACAAACACCCAAAACCTTTCACGCAAAGGCGCGAAGAACGCAAAGCAGATCACAAGCATCTCAATGAAATCTCTCTGCGCCTTCGCGCCTCTGCGTGAGTTCCCGTGCTTTCGCGCGAGCTCGGAGCGCTCATCTACTGTGGCGTGCTTCCGGCGATCCCGGAGCGCCGCTGTGCACTGCGCGCGTGCAGTTCCGACACCATCCTAAATTCGCGCGCGGCCTCATCCTTCTTGCCGAGCTGCTGATAAGTTCGCGCCAGGGCATAATGAGCCTCGACGTGATCGGGCTTCAACTCGATGACGCGCTCGAGTGCACCCACCGCCGCGCTCAAATCCTTCCGCGCCAGCAATACGCGCGCCAGGCCGTATTGGGCCTGAACTGCGTTGGGCCTCAGCTGGATCCCTTTCCTGAATAGTTCTTCCGCTGCACCCAAATTCCCCTGGCCAAGCTGGATACCCCCGGCGTGGGCGTAGGGCTCGTAGAAATCCGGATTAGCCTTGATTTCCAGCTGATATTCCTGCAGGGCTGCTGAGAGATTCCCCTGGCTCTGATAAGCGAAGCCCAAATGGTAATGGGCGAGCGGCAGGCTGGGCGCGATGGCGAGCGCCTTCTGGAATTGTTCGATCGCAGGCAGCGTCCGGTTTTGATTGTGATAAGCACGGCCAAGAAGAAGGCGAGCCTGCGCATTGGCCGGCTGCAAACGGACGACCGCCTCAAGCTCTTGAGCTGCGGCTGCGTTCTGGTTTTCGCTCAACTCAACCAGCGCGAGATTGAAATGATTTTGGGGATCGTTCGGGGCGAGCTCGATCGCCCGCCGAAACTCCTGTCGCGCCTCGGAGTTCATTCCTTTCTTGAAAAGCGCCGCGCCCAGCATCCGGTGGAGCGTCGCCGACCGCGGGTATTGCTCGACCGCCCGCCTTGCCTCGCGAATCGCCTCTTCGAGCCGCCCTGCTTCGACCAGCGAACCGATTTCCTCTGCCCGCGCGTTATCGCCAGACTGGGCGAACGCCCGCGCGTCGGGACCAATCGTCGCCAGCATTCCTGCCAGGAGGAGTAAAGCGATTTTGCTGCTCGCGCCCACAAAGGGATGTTAATCGCCGCTCTTCCGCGAAGTCAATCAACGCAGTACGTGAACAAGTGACGCGAGGCTGTGAGGTGCGATGGGGATCAGATGATGTGAAGCTTTTTTGCCACCGTCTCCATGATCTGGAGTGCCTGGGTCAGTTCCTCCTCCGTGTGGGTTGCGGTGACGATGGTGCGGATGCGCGCCTTGCCTACTGGGACGGTGGGGAAGCCGATGCCCATGGCGAAGACGCCTTCCTGAAATAGCTGCCGTGAGAATTCGTGCGCCAGCGCCGCGTCGCCCACCCTGACGGGCGTAATGGGCGTTTCGCTCACGCCGGTATTGAAGCCGCGCCGCTTCAGACCCTCTTTGAAAAAGCGAGTGTTCGACCAGAGCTTCTCGATTAGTTGCGGCTCTTCCTCGAGAACATCAAAAGCGGCGATGCACGTGGCTGCGACGGAAGGCGGGTGCGAGGTGGAAAACAAAAACGGCCGGGCTCGGTTGTAGAGGAACTCGATCACGTCGCGCGTCGAGCAGACGTAGCCGCCCAGCGCGCCGATGGCCTTGGAAAGCGTTCCGACCTGAATATCCACGCGCCCGTGCAGATTATAGTGGTCGACAGTGCCGCGCCCGTTGCGGCCAAGGACGCCCGAAGAGTGCGCGTCGTCGATCATCATGATGCAGCCGTATTTTTCCGCGAGCGCCACCAGCGCCGGCAGCGGGGCGATGTCGCCATCCATCGAAAACACGCCGTCGGTGATGAGCAGCTTGCGGCCCCCTCGGCCCGAAAGCTCCTTCAGAATCTTCTCGCACGCCTCGACGTCCTTGTGGGGAAACACCTTGATTTCGGCGCGCGAGAGGCGGCAGCCGTCGATGATGGAGGCGTGATTGAGTTCGTCGGAGATGATCACGTCTTCGCGCGTCAGGATCGCCTGCACGGTTCCGGCATTCGCCGTGAAGCCGGACTGAAACACCACCGAAGCCTCCACGCCCTTGAAGCTTGCAATTTTCTCCTCCAGTTCCATGTGGAGCGACATCGTGCCCGCAATGGTCCGGACCGCCCCCGAGCCCACGCCGAATTTCTCGATTGCTTCCACCGCCTTCTTTCGGAGCTTGGGGTGCGTGGTGAGACCGAGGTAGTTATTGGAAGACAGATTGATGACCTCACGCCCGTCGAAATGAGATACCGGACGCTGCTCGTCCTCCAGGATTCGCAGCTTGAGAGCCAGCTTCTGCTCACGCAGCTTGCCTAGCTCGTCGGACAGGTAGCGGAGTTGTTCGGTGGGCATGGCAACCTCGGAAGCGAGATTCGGGACTGGATTCGCTGCAATGATAGCACGCGCGGGGAACGTCCGCGGCGGGAGAAGAAAGCTTACTGAAACTTCCGCCTCAGCTTTTCCAGCGCTTCCTGGGCGAGGGCGTAATCGGGAGAGAGCTTGAGGGCTTGTTCAAAATGCGAGCGCGCCTTGATGAACTGCTCCTTGGCCACATAAACGCGGCCCAGATTGTAGTGGGGATAGTGATAGGACTCGTAGCGCTTGGATTGCAGCGCGCGCAGCAGCCATGACTCGGCCTCGTCGTACTCGCCCTTTTCGATCAGGTAGGCTCCGATGTCGTTGTATGGGTTTCCGAATTCGGGATCGATCTGGATCGCCTTCTTGCATTCGGCGATGGCGTCGTCGAGCTTGCCCTGGAAGCGATAAGTCCACCCGAGAAACGTGTAGGCTTCAGCCGTGGGATGAAGATCGAGCGAGCGCTTGTAGAGTTCCACGGCCATGTCGTAGTCTCCGCCCATCTGGTACTGATAGGCTTCCTTCAACAGCTCCCACGCGGATTGGTACTCTTCGGCGCTCACGCCCGATATCCTCACATTCTTGGTAGCACACCGCATCGGCGCGTGTCAATCGGACCCCCGTGCCCGCCATTTCACCCTGCCTGGGAATTGGCGAATACTGCCGCGGTTCTTTCCTTGGCCCGAGTCGGGCGCCGTGACCTATGCTAGTATGCACGGCGTGGCTTTGAGGCAGTGTTGGGGGACAGGTTGTCCCGCAGCTTCCTCCGACTGACATTATGGCGACATTGCGCGAACCTACGGAAGTGACCGCGCTGAGTTCTGAGCGGCCCAGCAGGATTCGATTCCAGGTGCTGGCGTGTGTCTGTTCTCTTTCCGTCATCTCCTATCTCGACCGCGTCTGCATGTCCGTTGCTTCTCCCTTCATCAGGGCCGACCTGGGCATGGATGAGGTGCAGATGGGTACCGTCTTCAGCGCTTTCGCCCTCTTCTACGCGCTGTTCGAAATCCCGGGCGGATGGATGGGGGACCGGATTGGCCCGCGGAAAGTAATCACACGGATCGTCTTGTGGTGGTCGATGTTCACGATCCTCATCGGCACCGTGAACCGGTATTGGACTTTGCTCCTCGTCCAGTCTCTTTTCGGCGCAGGGGAAGCTGGCGGCTTTCCCAATGCAGCCAAGATTCTCTCCCGCTGGATGCCCCGCTCGGAGCGCGGCCTGGCGACCGGCATGATGTGGATGTTTGGCCGGGGAGGCGGCGCATTCGCCCCCGCCATCGTGGTGATCATGCTGAACCATATGCGATGGCGCTCCGTCTTTGCCGTCTTCGGCGTGATCGGAATTGCCTGGGCGGCTTTGTTCTGGCTCTGGTTCCGGGATCACCCGGAAGGAATGAAGGGCGTCAACGCCGCGGAAGTGGAACTCATTCAGCGCGGGCGAGCAGCGAGGGATCAAATCGACCACGCCAACGTTCCCTGGAGACGACTGCTGCGAAGCGGCAACCTGTGGTCCATCATGTGGATGTACTTCACATTCGCCTACGGGTGGTACTTTTACGTCACCTGGTTGCCCACCTATCTGAAGTCACGCGGCGTCTCCATGAGCTACGGCGGCATGCCTCTTTTGTTCGGAGCCGTCGGCTGCGTTTTGGGAGGACTGCTGACCGACTATGTTGTCCGGAAGACGGGAAATCTGAAGAACCGCCGCTATATTGGCTTCGCGGGATTCCTCCTGGGATCCATTGCCATGGCCACAAGTGTGGCCATAGACAATCCGATGGAATCCCTCGTGGTCATTTCGATGGCTTCCTTCTTCGGAGATATGACGCTGGCTTCCTGCTGGGCGGTGTGCATGGACGTGGGCCACGAACTGGCCGGAACGGTCTCGGGCAGTATGAATATGTGGGGAAACCTGGGGGGGTTTGTCGCCCCCACCCTGACCGGATACCTGCTCAAACATTTTGGAAGTTGGAATATCCCCATCGTGGTTTCCAGCGTGATCTTCTTCATCGGGGCGCTCCTCTGGCTGAGAATCGACCCCACCAAGTCGGTGATTCACGAGCCGCAGGCGGCGGCCTGACACAAAACGAGCCCTGTCATCCTGAGCGAAGCGAAGGATCTGCTTTTCCCTGGCTCCGGTGCGAGATTCTTCGTCGTCCCGATCGGATCGGGACTCCTCAGAATGACAAGAAGCCGGTATGTGCATGCGAAAGGTCTTCGGATACGCGGCGCTCGCCAGTCTCCTCGCAACCCTGATCTTTGTCTGGATGCTCCTGCGCAGGCCCGCCCTGCCCTTTCCCGAAACCAGCGATGAGGCCGCAGCTTCATTCAACGACAAAATTGGTCGGTTGACCGCCGCAAACGATTTCGGGATGCCGACCGAACTGCACCTCACTTCCGCCGAACTCAATTCCCAGATTCAGCAGTGGCTCAAGGCCAATCCCCAGCCTCCCGGGAAGGCCACCATGACCAACGGCGCCGTTCATTTCGACGGCGACCGCATGATCGTCCTCCTCGCGTTCGATGTGAAAGGGCTCGACGTTTACATGACCGTGGACGGGCATCTTGACTTTGCCAATCACGTGGTGCGGCTCGTTCCCGCCGAAGTCCAAATTGGCAGCGTCCCTATTCCAGTCTCCATGCTCGAAGGCAAGATCGACCTCCAGATGGAGCTGCCCCAAGCTGTGACCGCCATTCGCGTCGAAAACGGCGAGCTAGTCATCGAAGCACAATAGAAGGCCTGTAGCGCAGGGCTGGAGGGCACGCCGTGCGCTACATAATGGCCACGGCGCGGATGGGGCGAGCCCGATCCGCCGCGAATCTTGAGCGGCAGAGCAAGAAACAAGAAGAAGTCCGGAAGTTGTTCGAGGTTCGTGAGGTTCTCAACAATCAGCACCTGCTTTTCTAGGACGACGGGGTGAATAGGTCTTGCTGCGAGCGCGGCGGGCGGGTCGGGCGAAAGCGTATCGACGCCAATGGCGGCGACGGCTCGCTCAATCAAGTATTCCGCCGCGTCCATGCCGACGCCGGGCCAGTCGGTGGTGTAGCGCTGGTCGTTTGGGCGCAGCGCCCAATACGTGGACCAGCCGAAATTGAAAGTCACGATGTCGCCTGCGGCGAGCGCGCCGTGTTTCACTTCCCACTCTGTCACGAAGTCTTTCGAAACGTAATCGGCTTCCTTCATCGCTCGGCAATCGAGACGCGCGCCGCGGCCCATCAAGCGGTTGAGCGAGACGTTTTCAATAGTTACATGGGCGTGCGGCTTCGCGTCGCTGATGAAGTGCGCCGGAGCATCGACGTGCGTGCCATTATGTTCGTTCATGGTGATCTGGTAGTTCAGCGAACGGCCGCCGTGCCAGTACGATCCCCACAGGTTACGGAAGAATTTCGAATGAGTGGGGAAGTGCGGCATGTGCTCTTCGAGCGGCTGGCTCAAATCGATGACACTCGCGCCGCGCAGGGATTCGACGAGAGTTGAAACGTCCGGCATGGCATCGCTCCATAGGATAGAGGTCGCCGGATGATGGAAAAGTCACGGCTCCGACGGCGCGAAGTAGCCCGCCTTGGCACGGACGGTGTAACCTTTGCGATTGACTTCCACGCGAATGGAGCGGTAGGTTCCATCAGCCCGGTCGTTCTGAGGCGTGTACTGGATGCTGTACTGTTCGTTTAGCTCCCGGCCAATGGAATCGAGCGAGTCGGCGAGCTGCATCAGGCGGGTTGCGGAATAAATGCCCGTCGACGCCCCCAGGCCCTTGTTCTGCGAAGTATCGCCGATTTGGCCCTGGGACAAGTAGCCCGTCGCGAGGTCAGTTCCGGG
Organism: Acidobacteriota bacterium; assembly: GCA_016202975.1. GTDB lineage: Bacteria > Acidobacteriota > Terriglobia > UBA7540 > UBA7540 > JACQNR01. Next base: position 11,747 of record JACQNR010000305.1, on the reverse strand, counting down.
AGTCTGCTCCAGGGGATTATAGGACGCTCCACCCGTGGCCGCAGAGAGCTCTTCGAGAATGGGCTTTCCTGAGCTGTGGAATCCGTATGCCGTTATCCCAATCGTGTAAATAACCGTCTCCGCGCGGCGCGCCATGGAAATCGCTTCCTCGATCGTGCTCTTGCTCTGGACGTCCCGCCCGTCGCTCACCACCACCAACACGCGACGGGCATTTTCGGAACGGGGCGTGTTCATCATCTTCTCGCGGCAGGCAAAATAGATGGCATCAAACAAGGCCTTTCCCCCGCCTGCTTTGAGCAGCCGGATCTTTTCGTTGAGTTGCTCCGGGTCGTTGGTAAAGTCCTGGATAATGGAACTCGTCGCGTCAAATGTTTGCAGAAAGATCTTGTTCTTGCTGGAACGCCCCTTCAGCATGTTAAACACGAATTCGCTGGCCGCATCTTTTTCAAAGCCCAGGGCAGGGCGGGCGCTGTTGGACGTGTCGAGGATAAGTCCGATGCGCAGCGGTTGGCGCATCTCTCGGCTGAAATACTTGATGTTTTGCCGGTTGTTGTCTTCGAAGATTTGAAAATCGTCCTTGGTCAGGTCGATGACCGGCCGGCCCTGCTTATCCAGAACTGTGACCGGAACATCGACGATTTCTACGCGGACGCGAACCGTGGTTTGACCGCCTGTAGAGTTCGCTTCCTGGGGGGCGGCGGGAGTCGCTGCGACAGCAGGCGCAGACATGGGGACCTGTGGGGAGGGCGTCGGATTCTGAGCAAAGCCCGCGCTAGTGAGCACTAGCAGTATCCCCGAAATCACCGCGCCCTGCCCGGTGGTTACTCTTGGGCGTTGCTCAGATTCTCTGGGGCGCCGACCCGCCGGGTTTGGGCTGTCCATGGTCGTCATTTTCACCCATCCAACCGCGAGGCTAATTATCGAATCCATCATACTCTAATCCGCGCTCTGCGTGTAACAACGAGGCGTTGCGCGGGGGCATCCCATCGCATAGAATCTCGTACCAGGAGCCACAGTGCATGCACTGAGCCATACTCGTTCGGCGACCACGGTCGTCAGAATTGCCCTGATCGCCACGATCGCACTGGTTGCCACAGAATTCATCGCCGGGGCGTTCTCCGGCAGCCTTTCCCTGGTCAGCGATGGCTGGCACAACCTGACCGATGTGCCGACGTTGGTGCTTTCCTGGATCGCTCTCTACCTCGAGCGGCGCCCTCCTGACCCCAAGAAAACTTTTGGCTACCAGCGCGCGGGAGTGCTCTCGGCGTTTGTGAACGGACTTTTGTTGGTCGTGGTGGCCCTTTACATCTGCTACGAAGGCTACGAAAGGATCATTGTGCCGCGCCCGGTGGGAACCCGCGCCATGATCGTGGTGGGCCTGATCGCCCTGGTGGTCAATGGTGGCATCTCCTTCGGTTTGATGCCCGGCCGGAACGACCTGAACCTTCGCGCCGTTTTCCTCCACAATCTGGGCGACGCGCTTTCTAACCTCGGCATCATCGCCGGTGGATGGCTCATCGAAAAAACCGGACATACCTTCATCGATCCCCTCATCGCATTCCTCATCGCTGGAATGATCTTGTGGTCGGCCATCGGCGTGATCACGGAGTCCGCCAATATTCTTCTCGAAAGCACGCCCAAGGGGATTCATGTGGATCGCGTGGCCGGCGCCATGCTTTCCGTTCCCGGCGTGCGCGAAGTTCACGACGTGCACATCTGGAGCCTTGGCTCTCGCTCGCACGCCCTCGCCTGCCACATTCAGATTCTCGACATGACCACCTCGGAGAGCGAACGCATTGCCCACCGTGTGCGCGAGGTTCTCGCCACCGAGTTCGGCATTCACCACACGACCATCCAGTTTGAACACACCCACGAGCCCGGTGACTTTCACCGCTACATGCCGGAGCCCGTGCCGATGACGAAGGATTCCGGCACGTAAGGGCGGATTCAATCCGCAGTCCCCGTTCGACGCCTGTCCCTTGCCGTTGGGCCTCGCCATCGTGACGTCCAGCCCTCTGGGCTTGCCCAGGCGGCAGCGAATTAGTTAGATTCGCACGTATGGCGAATGGTCGCCCGGAGCCTTCGGCCCTCAGGTTGGTGCGCGGATTGCTGCGCCACTATCCCTTCGTTCTCAAGAATTTCCGCCACTACTTCCACAACCTCTGGCGCCGCCAGGTGCGTGGCACGAATATCGTGGCGCCCTACGCCGCGGTGCTTTACGTCACCCACAAGTGCAACCTCGACTGCACCTACTGCACCCAGAAGGAACCCGATGTCTTCAGCGACGAGCTGGGCACGGAAGACACCATCCGGCTCCTCAAAGTCATCCGGCGCGAGACGGATTCGATCCTCTTCACGGGCGGCGAACCCACGCTCCGTCCCGACATCGAGGAGCTCACGCGGGCGGCGCGCTTCGACCTGAAATTCCGCTCTGTCTTGCTCGTGACCAATGGCACGCTGCTCCACAAACGCCAGAAGCTTTTCGATTCATTGCATAGCATCATCATCAGCCTCGATTCGCTCACCGTGGATTCGCGCCAGCCCATGTCGAAGCCCTCGGTGCTGCCCCATGTTCTCGAAAACCTTCAACTGGCGCGCTCGCGCATGCCGCGCCCCACCGATGTCACCATCAGCACCGTGATCGAGGAGTGGAACATCGGCGAGGTCGAGCGCATCCTCGACTTCTGCGGCGAGCAGGGGTTCGTGTTTGCCACGCAATCGGCGTTGCATGAGAAGATGCCCAACCTGCGCTTGCGGCAGAATCCGCGATATCAGGCGCTGGTCGGGAGGATCGTCGAGCGCCGCCGCGACCGTAAGCAGCCCATCAATGGGACGCCCAAACTGATTCGCACGATGCTCGAGTTCGGCGACTTCCAGTGCTTTCCTACCATGTTCCCGCGCGTCTATCCCAACGGCGACGTCTTCTACCCTTGCGAGCCGCTTAAGAAAATCAGCGGCAATCTACTGCGCGAGGGTTCGTTCACGAAAGTCTTCGCGCGCGGACGAAAGCTTTACGGCGATATTCCCCAGTGCAAAGCCGTCTGCCACCTCTTCGCGAACGTGATGTCCTCTTACTACGTGAAGGACTTTTGGGGCCTGGCAGGGGACACCATTCGGTAGGATGTGTTGCTTAGAGGCGCGGCGTGCCGTGCGGCTACCTCGTCTGTCAGTGTGAGTTCGCTGTTCCTTTGTTTTCAATGATTTCCTCGGTTCGTTCCGCGAGTTCTGAATATCAAGCTAACTCAGGCCAGCCCGCCAGGGCGCTTTCTTTCAGCCATTTGCCGCGCCCCTGTCTCGCCAAAGTGGAGACCTTCCACTGGAGCCTCGCCATCATAAAAAAGGCCGCGCATTGACCCGCTTCCACATTCATCCCTTTGTTTTCAATACCATCGTGGGTTCGTTCCGCCATTTCTTCAATTTCAATGCCCCGCAGACGCCAGCCTACCTCACTTTTTCACGACGCCTGCTCCCTGCATATGCCGGATCAACATTGATATTCATACCTCAGAATTCATACTTTCATTGGCACGACGCAGGGGTTGTAGCCGCTCCCTCCTTCCGCATCCGCCGTCGCCCGGGTGGGTAAAGGCCGGGGAATCGTATCTAGGCTACAATTGTATCACATCGAGTCCGGGATTTCAAGGGAAAGCCAGGAGGGCAAGGGCCCCGGAACGGGGTGGGCACGAATGCTTTTCGCCACCCCGGGGGGCTTTGCCCCTTTGCGTGAGACCCCACCTGGCCTTATCCCCTGGGCGTAGGTTGGTCCGACAAGTCCGGCCGGGTGAGGAGAAAGACTCCATCGGTCAGTAGGGGCACGGCGCGCCGTGCCCCTACAACCTCAACACTGCCAGGTCTTTCTGTCGCAAGTTCTTAATGGCCGTTTCTGCTACGCGCGCCAGGTGCTCGGCAAAGAATCCTTCGAAACGAAATTTTGCGGTTTTAGGCTCTGGGGAACCCCAGGCGATTTCAAGTTCCCAGGGTTTGCCCTCCCCCGGTTCGAGCGCCCGCACCAAGCAGCGCTGAACCCTTTCGAGCGGGATCTCCGCAACAGTTCGGGCGCCGCTCTCGATGGTCAATCGTTCGTCGTTCGCGAAGATATTGACCGGGCAGGGCGGCTCGCCGGAAAGAATCATCATCCCACCGTTTAAGACCACGAGTGCGCCAAGTTCACGCGCCCGGTCGTCGAGCGATTTCTGAACAGGTGTGGCGCGGACCAGCAGCCCAAGAAGGATGAACAGTATGCCTCCCACGATGAATCCTGCGCTTCTGCCGTGAAAGAAAAGCCAAATGAGGCCCATGCCGGCCAGGCCCGAACCGATGCGAATCACCGTCCAAAGCCGAACGCGCCGCCGCAATCGCCGAACGCGCGGGATCAGCAGGACCAGAAAAAACATCACCCCGATCGCCGCGCGTTTGATGCTCAGGCCGGGGCTTTTCTCCGGACCGATCTCATTGCGGGTTGCGGCGTTTTCAGGCATGGGGGTTAGTGCGGTGGGTTAACTTTAGAAACCGCCTTCGGTGCCCCAGACTCTCGTGCCCGGGCGGACCGCTACTTTCCAGGCCCGATGCGCTCGATCCCGCCGAGGTAGGGTCGCAGGACATCGGGAATCGCGACCGAGCCATCGGCCTGCTGGTAGTTCTCAAGCAGGGAGAGCCAGGTGCGCCCCACGGCAAGCCCGCTGCCATTCAGCGTGTGCACGAGTTCGGTCTTGCCCGCCCCTCGGCGGAAGCGGATATTGGCGCGGCGCGCCTGGAAAGCCTCAAAATTCGAGCAGGAGGAAATTTCCTTGTACTCGCCGCTCGAGGGCAGCCAGACTTCGATGTCGTGAGTTTTCGCCGAGGCGAAACCCATGTCGCCGGTGCACAGCGCCACCACGCGGTAGGGCAGCCCGAGGCGTTGCAGGATCGTTTCCGCATCGCGAGTCAGCGACTCCAGTTCGTCATAAGAATTTTCCGGCAGGGCAAACTTGACCAGCTCCACCTTCTGAAACTGGTGCTGGCGGATAATGCCGCGCACGTCCTTGCCGTACGAACCCGCTTCGCTGCGGAAGCACGGCGTCCACGCGCAGAATTTGATGGGAAGCTGCGCTGCCTCGAGCACTTCGTCGCGATAAAGATTGGTTACGGGAACTTCCGCCGTGGGGATCAGCCAGTAGTCGGTGCCCTCCAGCTTGAAAAGATCGCTGGCGAATTTGGGTAAGTTGCCGGTGCCAAACAGGCTGGCGGAGTTCACGGCGAAGGGCGGCAGAACTTCCGTGTAGCCGTGCTCGCGCGTGTGGACGTCAAGCATAAAGTTGGCAAGCGCGCGTTCCAGTTTCGCGCCGATGCCCTGATAAACCGCGAAACGCGCGCCCGTGAGCTTGGCAGCACGCTCGAAATCGAGAATTCCGAGTTGCGGCCCCAGGTCCCAGTGCGCCTTGGGCGCGAAATCGAATTTGCGCGGCTCGCCCCAGCGGCGAATTTCTTGGTTTTCGGCCGGGCTCGACCCAACCGGAACGCTCTCGTGCGGAACGTTGGGAATGTTGCGGAGCAAGTCGCGAAGCTGCTCGTCGAGGGCCTTGGCCTTTTCGTCCTGCTGCTTGATTTCATCGCCGAGCCCGCGCATCTCCGCGATCAAAGCTGCGGCGTCCTGTTTTTGCTTCTTCAGCGCCGCGATTTCTTCCGAGACCTTGTTGCGCCGCGCCTTGCCGCGCTCGGCCTCGACCAGAAATTTGCGCCGCTCGCGGTCGACGCTCTCGAAATCGTCGAGCGAGCTCGCGAGCCCGCGCTCCCGCATCTTCTGCTTCACCAGTTCCAGGTTGTCGCGAACAAACGCCAGATCGAGCATAATTTTCGTAGCGCCCACCTTCAGGTGGGCACAGACCGTGCCAGCCCGGCTCTGCGGTGCCGGCGGATCGGGACGGGTGAGGGATCGCCAAATTCGGCGCTGGCAAACCGCCACTGTAAAAACGCAAATCTAGTCTAGGCAACCCCGAACTGTCAAATTCATGAAGGTGGTCTCGCACATGTGATCAGGGCTTGTGTTTTCGTCTGCAGCAATTTATCCAATTCCCCATCGAATAGTGCGAAATCTAACAGTGTGCCAATCGTGTTTTTGAGCTTCTTAGGTTTTTCACTTACGGCATCTGGGCCTTGCAAAATCCTGACCCCGTTCATGAAAGACGAGTCTTGCCCAATAGCCTCTATCAGACAGAGGCACGCAAGTACTGACCTTCGAACGCACCAAAGCAGTGCATTCGGCGTCATATTGAACTTTTCAAACAGGTTCTTAAGGGACCCGGGATTGCCGTGCACCAGGTCGTTCCGTGCTCCGAAAATGTTCCGAATTTCCTGAAACACCTTGAGGCGATCCGGAGGTTTGGCAATCGCTGTTGCTACGCGCGAGGCTAGCTTATCCTTGACCTCGTATTTCTCTCCGAAAAGGGCCTCCATAACGACGATACTGTCGAAGAGAAGCGAATCGCGAAGGTCTTTCGTATCCCCGAAGTATCGCCCTCCTTCTTTAATGCCGCCATACCTGAGCATGTCGTGGAATTGCTCCACCAATCGGTGGAACCTTTTCCATCCGACTTGAAGGAATTCTAATGGGGGTGACCCCGACCTTAGTTTTGAGGCCTCGCTAACTCTGTAGATGAATTGTTGGAACGAAGCGAAATCGCTTTTACTTATTAGGTAATCAAAAGGGGGCTCCAGGATAGCCTCTGTGCTATCACCAAGATGGGACGGCTCCATGCGGAAGGGGCACTTGTGCGCGCGGCCATATAATGATTTGGAATTGTCTTGGAGCTCGACAAGTACGAGGGGGACACGCAATTCCTGCGCGTCGTATAGAAAGAGGTACGACAGAAAATCGTAATGAAAGTCGTCTTCCCATGGCCAGCCATCGTCTCCGGCAATTGTCTGCTCGAGGTTTTCTGTGAATACTTGGGACCAGGAGTTGTTTTGAGGCTGCGGCCCGTTCAGTGAGCCGAATAATCGTGCAACTTGACTTATTGATTGGTGGTCTTCCAATTCCCTTTTGAGATACCAATAGTCAACCCAGCCCCATGGCTCCCAACCCGGCTGCCGCTGGAGTGCCTCATATAGCATCTCCAGCGCGTTCCGCACAGTTGTGCTGAGATTGTTCTTCGTGAAGCGCCAAAGCGCGTGGTTGCCTAGGAGTTTGGTGTCGTCACCGGCGGGGCTTTCGATTTCGAGGTTTTCAATAAGGTAGTACAAATAAATCTTCATGAAGGCTGGTTGCCTTTCTGGCTCGCTTTCAAAAGGCGACTATGCACAACGATACCAGTATAAACATACTTTGTTCCCAGAAAGATTCTTCCGGGGCGCATTGTTGAACCGATTTGGGAAAGCTGGCGATAAGACCTCGCATGTTCGGATGTAGATTTAGATAAACAATTCCGGAAACGTCTTGCGGTAAATCGCCATGCCCATCGCGGCGTGCATGCCCAGCGAATCGAGCGCGGCGATTTCTTCGTCCGTCGTGATGCCGCCCGCGGCGGTGATGGGCAGTTTCGTCACGGCGCGCAGGCTGCGGAAGTGTTCGATGCTCGTCCCCTGCAGTTTCCCCTCGGCATCGATGTAGGTGGAGAGGAATTCCGAGCAGTAGGGTTCAAGCTCCGCGACGGCGTCGGCCGTTTTGAGCGGCAGCACGGTGCGCCAGCCGTGAATGGCCACTTGTCCACCTAAACTGTCCACGGCAATCATGATGCGCTCGCGAGGAATGGAGACGGCGAGGGCACGAAGAAACCTTAGATCGATGCCTTCGCGGGTGAACGCCGAGCTTCCTACGATTACTTTCATGGCTCCCTGAGCGAGGACTTCCATCGCCCGCTCGACGCTGCGAATCCCGCCGCCCACGCGGCAGGGCTTGCGCAAGCATAACTCCCGCACGATGGGAGCGTTGGGGCTTGCTGCCGGACCGCCGATGGCCGCGTCCAGATCGATTACCTGAATCTGGGGGTATTCTGCAAATTTCTCGAGAACCGCCAGGGGGTCGGGAAGTTCAAGCTTCTTTTCCCGGCCTTGGACAAGCTGGACGACCTTGCGGTCCATGAGGTCGATGCAGGGAATGATCATTGGTGCTCCATCTCGAAAGGGTGCTGGGTACTGGGTTCTGGGTGCTGGGGACTAGGGACTGGGGAAAAGCTATAGTCGTGACCCCATTACCCAGCCCCGTCGCTCAGATCCTTACCGGGACCCCGCGCTCGCGGAGAAATCTTTTGAGGCTGCGCACCGTATGCGTCTCGAAATGGAAGATCGACGCCGCGAGGGCGGCGTCGGCGGCGCCACGCAGAAAGACTTCGGCAAAATGCTCGGGGTTTCCCGCCCCGCCTGAAGCGATCACGGGAATCGGAACCGCGTGCGACATCGTCGCCGTGAGTTCGCAGTCAAAGCCCGCCTGAGTGCCGTCGGCGTCCATCGAAGTCAGCAGGATTTCGCCCGCGCCCAATTCCGCCACGCGCCGCGCCCACCGCTCTGCATCCAGGCCGGTTGGACGGCTGCCGCCGTAAGTGACCACCTCCCAGCGCGGCGCCGCAGGCGCGGCGGAAGAAACTGGAAACTGGAAATTGGAAACTGGCACGTCATAGTCAGTCGCTTTTCGTTTTTCGCTTTTCGATTTTCCATCTTCCAGTTTCAAGTTTCCAGTTTCCACTTTCGGCGCATGCGTGCGTCGCGCGTCAATCGCGACGACCACGGCCTGGCTTCCGAATTGCGCGGCAAGTTCGGAAATGACTTCCGGATGCTCGACCGCGGCTGTATTGATGGCAATCTTGTCGGAACCGGCGCCGAGCAGCCGCTGCGCGTCCTCGACCGTGCGCACGCCGCCGCCCACGGTGAGCGGGATGAAGAGCTTGCGCGCCACGCGCGTGACGGTCTCCATCAGCGTGGCGCGGCCCTCGCGCGAGGCGGAGATGTCGAGCATCACGAGCTCGTCGGCGCCCGCGCGGTTGTACGCTTCCGCCAGCTCGCCCGGGTCGCCGGCATCGCGCAGGTTGAGAAAACGGATGCCCTTGACGACACGGCCATCTTTGCAGTCGAGGCACGGAATGATACGTTTGGCGAACATGGTTACATTTCCAGAAAATTCTTCAAGACGCGCAATCCCACTTCACCAGATTTCTCGGGATGGAATTGCACGGCGCACACGTTTCCCTTTTCGATGCCGGTCGCGTAGGTCTCGCCGTATTCGGTGACGGCGACAGCTTCGGGAACTACGGGCGCGTAATAGGAGTGGCAGTAGTACGCGAAGCTGCCGTCGGGAATGAAGCGGAAAAGCCGGCTTCCTCGGCGCAACTGCAGCTGGTTCCAGCCAATTTGCGGGACCTTCTCGAGCGCTTTGAATTTGAGCACGGTGCCTTGCAGCAGGCCGAGGCCGGGGACGCCGGGGGCCTCCTCACTTTTCTCATAGAGCGCCTGGAGCCCCAGGCAGATTCCCAAGTAAGGCGTACCGGCTGCGATTTGTTTCTGCAGCGGCGCGAGCAGGCCGCGCTCGTCGAGGGCGCGCAGCATGGAGCCGAAGTGCCCTTGGCCCGGCAGGATGATTTTGTCCGAGCGCTCGAGCTGGCCGGGAGTGCTCGCAACCTCGGACGGAAAGCCGAGGTATTCCACGGCCTTCAGCACTGAACCGACGTTTCCGGCGCCGTAATCGACCAGAGAAATCACAGGAGTCCTTTTGTGGACGGCAACTGGCGTTTCAGTCGCGCGTCGCGCGAGCAGGCAAAACGCAGGGCACGCGCAAACGCCTTGAACATGGCTTCGACGGCGTGATGACTGGAGCGGCCGTAGGCGACCTTGAGATGCACGTTCGCCGCGGCGCTGTTCGCAAAGCCGTGGAAGAAATCCTCCAGCAGTTCTACTTGGAGGTCGCCGACGCGGCGGGCTCTGACGGGTGCGTTCATGACGAGATACGCGCGGCCGCTTAGGTCGATGGCGGCAAGCGCGAGGGTTTCGTCCATGGGCATGACGAAGTAGCCCGCGCGGTTGATTCCTTTCTTCGATCCGAGCGCCTCGCGCACCGCCTGGCCGAGCACGATGCCGATATCTTCAACCGTGTGATGCTGGTCGACATCGAGATCGCCTCGGGCTTCAATCACCAAATCAAACCCGCCGTGGCGCGTGAAAAGTTCAAGCATGTGGTCGAGGAAGCGGATGCCGGTCGAAATCGCGTAGCGGCCGCGCCCGTCGAGCGAGAGGCGCAGGCGGATGTCGGTCTCCGCGGTCTTGCGGTGCACTCGTGCGGTCCGAGCCTTCATGACGACTCTCCTGTAGCCCAGAATTTAGCCCTGTGGCCGCGTGAAGGTTCCATCAAGCCCTGCAGACGAATGAGTTCGCGCCGCAGAATCCGCATCTGCACCGCGGCGCCTACGGTCAAGCGCAGGAATCCGCGCAGGCGCGGGTCGTAGTTCCAGTCGCGCACCAGGATATTTTTGGCGCGAAGTCGCCTGCCGATTTCGGGAGAGTTTGGACCGAACTGGGCGAGGATGAAGTTCGCCTTGCTGGGTACGTACGGAATAGCCAGCTTCTCGAGCCAGCGGCTCAGCTTCTCGCGCTCGGCGCGGATTTCTGCGGCAAAGCGAAGGGCATCACCGGCGTGCTCAACCGCCGCGAGCGCGCCCGCAAGCGCCAGGGAATTCACGGGAAAGGGGTTCTGCCCGCGCCGCATCATCTCAGCTGTTTCTTCGTTGGTCAGAATGCATCCCATGCGCAAGGCCGCCAGTCCAAAAGCTTTTGAAAAAGTCCGCGTCACGATGAGGTTGGAATGTTTCCTGAGCCAGGGAATAGCGGTCTCGCCTGAAAATTCGAAATACGCCTCATCCACAACAAAAGCGGTTTTGGGCGCAGCCTCGAGCATCACGCGCAAGTCGCGGAGTGCGACTGTCGTGCCCGTCGGGTTGTTGGGGTTGGCCAGGCCCACCCAGCGCACGCCTTTCTTGAGCGCCTTGAGCATAGGCTTGAGCGGCAGGCGGAAGTTTTCATCGAAGTAGACACGTTCAGTGCGGCCCCCCGCGACTTCGTGGAAGAATTGATAAATGGGAAACGTCGGCGCAGGGACCAGCAGAACGTCGCCGGGCTCAACGAACGTCTCACAGATGACCTTCATGGCGTCGTCGGTTCCGTTGGTGAGCACCAGTTGTTCGGGTTTGACGCCGTAGAATCCTGCCAGCTTCATTCGGGCGCCTTCGTATTCAGGGTAGGTCGAAAGCTTGTCGCGGTCCAATGCGCGGCGCAGGGCGCGCACCACAGCCGGCGCGCACCCCACCGTGTTTTCATTGAAGTCGAGGCGCATCTTCCCACCGCGCCCTTCCAGGGGTGGACGATACCTATTCAGGCGTTCGAAAGATTTGCGTGGTCGAAGCATAAAAAGCCTTCAGTTATCAGTCGCCGGTTTTCAGTCGCTGTAGCGCCGGTCTATGACCGGCGACTCGGCTCCCCGCCGGGCGGGGCAGGCTCCGAGCCGCGCTACAGTTTGAACCTCATGTCCACCGAGTACGCGTGGGCCTTCAATCCTTCTGTATTCGCGAGCGTGACGATGGCCGGGCGCAGGCGCGCAAGTCCCGCACCGGTGAGCCGCTGCGTTGTCACCACTTTGACGAAATCTGCCGCGCTCAAACCGCCGCGCAGCCGAGCCACGCCGCCCGTCGGCAGGACGTGGTTGGTTCCGGAAGCATAATCGCCTGCCGCCACAGGGCTGTAATCACCCAGGAAGATCGAACCCGAGGACTCAATGCGACCAAGGAGCTTTG
>JACQNR010000307.1 GCA_016202975.1 Acidobacteriota bacterium | reverse complement strand
TGACCGACATGCGCGCGGCCGTCGAGCGCCTGGAGCGAGCCATCGCACAAAACGAGAAGATCCTCATCTACGGCGACTACGACGTAGACGGGACAATGGCCGTAGTGGTGCTCCGGACGGCGCTCAAATCTCTCGGCGCGCAAGTGGACGAGCACATTCCGCACCGGCTCGAGGAAGGCTACGGCATGCGGGCGTCTGTGGTCGAACGCGCAGCGGCGGATGGCTACCGGGTCATCCTCAGCGTGGACACGGGCATCCGGGAGCACGCGGTCCTCGCCCGTGCGCGAGAGCTCGGACTTGATTGCATTTTGACGGACCATCACCTCCCCGGAGATGGGCTTCCCATCGCTTGCGCGATTCTGAATCCCCGGCGCGCAGACTGTGCCTATCCTGAGAAGGCGCTCGCAGGAGTCGGTGTGGCGCTCAAACTGGCGCAAGCGGTGATGGGATCGCGACTCACGTCGCGCCAGCTCGAGTCGTACCTAAAGGTCGCCTGTCTGGGAACCATCGCGGACGTCGTACCGCTCGTCGGTGAAAACCGCGTTATCGCGCGTTTCGGGCTGCAAGGGCTGGGCGAGCCTTCGCAGGCGGGACTTTCGGCACTCCTCGAGGTTTCAGACCTTGCAGGCAAGCCCGTAACGACGGGGGATGTGGCATTCCGCCTTGCACCGAGAATTAACGCCGCGGGGCGGATGCAGGACGCGCGCCAGGTTATCGAATTGCTCACCACCACGGACCGCGCAAGGGCCATAGAAATAGCCGAGGACCTCAACGAACTCAACTACGGCCGTCAGAAGGCGGAAGAGGGAATCCTTCGGGAGATTCTGTCCGAGGTGGAGAAAAAGCCGGGCAGGGTTAACTGTTACTCTCTGGTGTTTGCGGGCGAAGGCTGGCATCGCGGCGTGATCGGCATTGTGGCCCAGCGCGTCGTCGAGCGGTTCCACCGGCCGACGCTCGTGCTGGGCATCGAGGACGGGCAGGCGGTGGGTTCCGGCAGGTCCATACGCAGCTTTCACCTTCTTGATGCGCTCACCAGCACGGCGGATTTGTTTGACCGCTTCGGTGGTCACGCCCAGGCGGCGGGCTTTTCGCTCCCGGCTGGCAAAGTTCCCGAACTCGAAAAGAGGCTGGAGGAGTATGCACGGAAGAATCTTTCCCCTGCTGACCTTGAGCCGGTGCTGCACATCGATGCGGAAGTATTGCTCGACGAGCTCGGCTGGAATACCTACGACGACCTTCGCCGTCTGGAGCCCTGCGGGTCCGGGAATCCCACTCCAGTCTTTGCCGCGCGCAACGTGGGGTTGGAGGCGCCGCCGCGCATTATGAAAGAGAAGCATCTAAAAATAAGGGTGCGCCAGGGGGCGGTCCCGTTTGACGCTCTGGGCTGGCAGATGGCGGCGCTCGCACCCAAGCTCAAAGCCGGTGAACGCGTCGACATCGCGTTTAGCCTGGAGGCGAATTCTTTTCGTGGCGAGACGACTTTGCAGCTTATTCTCAAGGATGTTCAGCCGAGTGAAAAATGACGAGGAAGAAGGTAGCTTGAAGCGCAGGGGCGAAGGACTCTTACCTGAGCGCTGACAACTGAAAACTGATTACATCCATGGACTCAATTGCTCAATTCGCAAAACGCAGAAAGCTGATCATGCGGCTGTTGGCATCTGCGATCGCTTTGACACTGATGGTTATCGCTGGCTCCTACTGGCTCGGTCGCGACGATTCCGGGAAGCGGGCCCAGCCCGTTTTTCCGGTTGCAAAAAATGTCCAGCAGCAGGCATCCGGCTACACGTTTACGCGTTCCGACGAAGGACGGCAGGTCTTCACCATCCACGCTTCCCGCACCGTGGCCTTCAAGGAGGGCGGGGCAACCGTGCTGCAGGGTGTGCAAGTCGAGGTATTCGGCAAGGACGGAACCCGGCGCGACCTCCTGCGCACGGGTCAATGCGATTACAACAGCCAGTCGGGAGACCTGTTTAGTTCGGGCAGCGTGGAGATTGAATTGAACGCTCCCCCTACCGGAATGCAATTGAGTCCGGCCACGCGCTCCGTGATGCTGGAAACCTCGCATCTCTATTTCCGGCAGCAAGGGTCCATTGTCGAAAGTGAACAGCCGGTGCGATTCCGGTCCGGCTCCATCTCGGGATCAGCCCTCGGCATGCGTTACTGGACAAGAGAGAGCCGGTTGGAACTCAAGAGCAACGTCCGCGTCGATTTTCAACCCGAGGGTGCAAGCGCCCAGCCGATTTCCCTCATCGCCACGCGCGCGCGATATGAGAAGGATAAGGGGGAGATTGGCCTTTCGGGGCCGGTGGAGGTGATTCAAGGAACGCACCGGGCGGCGGCTGCAAGCGCAACCCTGTTTCTCGACGCGCGAAATCGCCTGACGCGTGCGATATTCGAGGGACCGGTCCGGGCGTCGGAGCAGAGCGCCTCCGCGCCGATTTCCGCCACCGCGGGCCGCTTGACGGCCGAGTTTAATCCCGAGGCCGCGAGCCTCCGGCGAGCCGTCGCGGAAGGCAATGTGGAAGTGGAGTCCAAACGCAATTCGAGTGTAAACCGCATGGAGGCGCAGCGAGTGGAAATCGCTTTCGCTGGTGTGCCCGCACGGCCCCAGGAGGGCAATGCCTCAGGCGGAGTTCGAATTACTCAGGAGGCGCTGACCGTGCTGTCCGAAGCACTGTCTTCTAGCGCAAAGTCAGGGAAGGTGCCCTTCTCTCAGCGGGAGCTCTCGACGGCGGAAATGCGCTTTTCGTTTCAGGCCTCCGGTAAGTGCCTTCGAGACGCTGATACGGTTGGCCCGGGGAAACTTGTGATGGTTCCTCTGGACCCCCGACTAGGACCGCGCACCGTTACCGCAGGACGGATGCGGATGAACTTTGACCTGCTCAACCGGCTGGAAACCATGCGCGGTGAAGGTGGAACGCGTATTCGGTTTGAGCCCGGCAGAAATGCTCCGGCGGGCAGCCTTGCCCAGGAGGCGACGGCCGACCTGCTGGTGGCCAGGTTGGATCCGCCCACCGAAAGCGTGCGGATGCTCGACCAGACCGGAAATTTTCAGTTTCAGGAGGGGGAACGTCACGCGACCGCCGACCAGGCGTCCTACGTGACCGCCACCGAAAGCCTGACGCTGACCGGCAAGCCGCAGGTGTGGGACGCGGAAATGCGGGCGCGAGCCGGCAAGATAATGTTGGACCTCGCCAGCGGCCGGGCCGAAGGGCTCAGCAGAGTGGAATCCACGCACACAGGTGACGCGGGCACAGAGGAGCCGACGAGCGTTCTTGCCGATCGAGTCATCGTCGAGCGACGGGGCCAGACCGTCCGCTATGAAGGGCATGTCCGCGCGTGGCGGGGGACAGACGTCGTGGAATCGGCGGCGCTCGAGATCCTGCGGGCGGAGCGACGGGTGAGCTCCGGATCTCAAGTGCTGACCTCTCATATGCAGGCCGCAGCAGATGTGAAAAAGCCGTCGGAGACTAGCAACCAGGCGCAAGTGGGCCCTGCGACGATTCGTGCCGACCACCTCGAGTACCTGGACCAAGGACGCAAGGCGATTTACAGAGGTCATGTGCGTTTGCAGACGGAGAACACGATTCTCGAAGCCGATCGCCTTGACGCTTACTTCAAAGCGAGTGGCAACAGCTCCGAGCTCGAACGCGCGATTGCAGATGGCAATGTGAAGATTACACAACCCGGGCGCCGCGCCACCGGCGGTCACGCCGAATACTTTTCGGCGGACGGGAAGATCGTTTTGAGCGGAGGGCCTCCCGCGCTCTATGATGAGGAAAAGGGCTTCACCAGCGGCCAGAGTTTGACTTTCTATAGTCACGATGATAGGCTCGTGGTTTCCGGAGGTGATAAGTCAACAACAATTTCCCGGCATCGCATCGGGCAATGAGCGGCCATGCAAATTCTCTCCACAGACGGCCTTGCGAAGTCGTTTAAGAGGCGCAAGATCGTTGACAATGTTAGCCTCAAGATCGCTCAGGGAGAGGTGGTTGGGCTGCTGGGGCCGAACGGAGCGGGGAAGACCACCACGTTTTACATCATCGTCGGACTGACCGCGCCGGATAGCGGCCAGGTTTTCCTCAGCGGAACGGATATCACGCACCTGCCCATGTACCTCCGGGCACGGAACGGCATCAGCTACCTTCCCCAGGAGCCCCCCATCTTTCGCAAATTGACTGTGGAAGAGAACATTATGGCGGTGCTCGAAACACGGCCCTTGAGCGCCCATCAGCGGCGGGAGCGCCTGGAGGAGTTGATTGAGGATTTCAGCCTGCAGCAGGTCCGGCGCAGTTACGGTTACATGCTTTCCGGCGGGGAGCGGCGGCGCGTGGAGATCGCCCGCTCATTGGTGATTTCGCCGTCATTCATTCTGCTCGACGAGCCCTTTTCCGGAATTGACCCCTTGACCGTCGTGGATATTCAGAAGATCATCGTGCGGTTGAAGGATGCGGGGATCGGCGTCCTGGTCACCGATCACAACGTGCAGGAAACGCTGCGCGTCACGGACAGGGCATATATAATCAACAACGGGGGGATCTTCCGGAGCGGAACCCCGGCGGAATTGGGGAACGACGCGGAAGTAAAACGCATTTACCTGGGAGACCATTTTAGGCTGGCGGTGTAATGGGCGGATCTCAACCCAGACTCGGACTCAACCTCAAGGTGGCGCAGAAGCAGATACTGACGCCCGGCCTGGTGCAGATGGTCAGCGTGCTTGCGCTGAACAAGCTCGAGCTGCGGGAAATGATCAACCAGGAGATGATTGCGAATCCCGTTCTCGAAGAACTTTCGGAAGAGGTTCCCCTCCTGGAACAGGTCGAACAAAAGGCCAGCGCCGAGAAACCTGTGGATACGCCCGCCGAGCAGGTCGTCCCCGGCGGGACGAACCACGATTCGTTCGAAGAAATCGATTTTGGCTCATTCTTCAACGATTACCTCGACCCCGGTTTCCGTTCGCCGGAGTCGGAAATTGTTGAAAAACCTTCGTTTGAGAATTTTCTATCCCAGCCCGCTTCGCTTACGGACCACCTGGAATGGCAGCTCAATCTTTCGATCTGCTCAGACCCAGTTCGCGAGGCGGGACGCTCGATTATCGGCAACCTGAACGAGGACGGCTACGTCACGACGACGCTCGAGGAGATTGCCACGACCGGCGAGCACAAGCTCGAGGATGTGGAAGAGGCGCTCGAATTGATTCAGGAGTTTGACCCTCTGGGCGTCGCGGCACGCGACCTGCGCGAGTGCCTGCTGATTCAGCTGGAAACTCTGGCGCCCGAGAACACGCTGGCGCAGCAAATCGTGTTCGATCACCTCAAGCAGCTGCAGAACAAACAGTACAGGGAAATCGCGCGGGCCTTGGACCGCCCCGTCAAGGCCATTGAGCGCTGCGTGGAAGTCATCCGCAAACTCGATCCGCGGCCGGGTCAGCGGTACAACAGCACGGAGGCGCGCCTGATCGAGCCCGATGTTGCCATCGTCAAGATGAGCGACGGCTACCAGGTGGTGGTGAACGAAGAGGGTCTGCCGCAATTGCGGCTGAGCCACCACTACCGCCGGATGCTGGAAACGGACGGCACAACACGCGAGGTCCGTAATTACGTCAAGGAACGATTTACCTCCGCGATCCAGCTCATTAAGAACATCGAGCAGCGCAAGCACACCATTATCCGGGTCTGTGAGGCCATCATTCGGCGGCAGAGCGATTTTCTTGACCGGGGGATCGATCACCTGCGCCCCATGATGATCAAGGAAGTGGCAGAAGAGGTCGGCGTCCATCCCTCGACCGTGAGCCGTGCGGTGGCCGGCAAATATGCCCACACGCCGCAAGGTGTATTCGAGCTGCGCTATTTCTTTTCAGAGGCGGTGCAGGGGCCGTCGGGCGGATCGACGTCGCTCATCAACCTGAAGCGGCTCGTCAAGAAGATGATCGATGAGGAAGATGCGGCCCATCCCTTGACCGACGACCAGATTGCCCAGCGACTTCACGAGCAAGGCATTTCCGTGACCCGCCGGACGGTCGCAAAGTACCGCGAAGATATGCGGATACCCAGCACGCACCAGCGCAGGGTGAAAGCATGAACCCGTCCCGCCCATTCCAATTCCCCCCAAAGATGAAAGGGGAGGTGTCCCCATGCGGATCGACTTCACCGGCCGGCAGATGGATGTCAGTCCCGAACTTCAGGAATACACCGGCCAACGACTCAAGAAGCTGATCCGCCTTTTGCGGAATGAATTTGATCTGCACGTCATCCTGACGGCGGAAAAGCACCGCCGGATTGCGGAAATCACTCTCAATTTTCGCGACCACTCTCTGGTGGGGTTGGAAACCACCCGGGATGCGCGGAGTTCGATCAACGGTGCACTCGACAAGCTCGAGCGGCAGGCGGTGCGACTGATGGGCCGCCGGCGGGAACGGAAGCGCCGCCCCAAACCCGCCACCGCCATCCTGTTGAACGTCTTGCGGAGCCAGCGCCGCGAGGACGATGGCCACCGGGTGCTCAAGACGGACCGCGTTCCCATCAAACCCATGACCGTGGATGAGGCCATCGACTCGCTGGATGCGGCGCGCACCGGCCTCCTGGTCTTCCGCAATGCCGAGACGGAGCGGGTCAACGTTCTCTATCGCCGTGACGACGGGAATCTCGGCCTTGTTGAGCCGGAACCGTGAGGGAATTGCGTGATTGGGTGATTTAGCGATCGAGCGATTGAAGAGTCCGAGACGGTTCGCCGGAATTCCCGCGCCTTCACAATTCTGAATTCCTCTTCCCAATCGCTAAATCACCCAATCGCGCAATTTTCTCAATCGTCATTCGTCGCTTCTTTATATGAAGTCAGCAACCAAGAAGGCCTCCCGCCAATTCGTCGTCATCACCGGCCTGAGCGGGTCCGGCAAGGGGTCGGTCCTCAAGGCCTTTGAAGACCTCGGCTTCTACTGTGTCGATAACCTCCCCGTGGATCTGATCCCGATGTTTGCGGAGCTCTGCGCGACGCCCGGAAGCCGCATCGAGCGCGCCGCGGTGGTTGTTGATATCCGCGGCGGCGAGGCTCTGAGTCAACTTCCTGAAATGTATCGGGGCATGGAGGGGCTTCACCTCAAGACCTCTCTGGTCTTCCTTGAGGCGAGCGATCACGCGCTGGTCCGGCGGTTTGTCGAAACACGGCGGCCCCATCCGCTGGGGCGCGATTTGCCCGTGCGTGAAGGGATCCGGCTCGAGCGTATGTTGCTCAAGCCCATGCGCCGGCTCGCCGACGCCGTTGTCGATACCACCAAAATGAACGTTCACGAATTACGGGATTTCATTCAGGCGCGGTTTGGCCGTCTGGAAAAACGCGAACGGATGCTCGTGGCCGTGGCGTCCTTCGGGTTCCGGTACGGCGTCCTTCCCGACGCCGACCTGGTGTTCGATGTGCGGTTCCTTCCCAACCCGCAGTACGTCCCCAAGCTTAAGCCCCGGACGGGCCGCGATCCCGGCGTCAAGCGTTACATCGATTCGTTTCCTGAAACCCGGGAATTCACGAAGCGCGTCACGGACTTGCTGCTTTATCTTCTTCCCCACTACATGCGAGAAGGGAAGAGTTACCTGACAATTGGAGTCGGCTGCACAGGGGGACGACATCGCTCGGTGGCGATGGCGGAGAAGCTCGCCGAACGGCTCAGCCGCGAGGGATATAAAGTCAAAGTGACCCATCGGGATGTCGGGAAGACCTCGGCGTGATGGCTGCCCTGTCGGCTTTCAGAAAGGAAGCGCAAGAACCCTTGAGCAATGTCATTGCAGTGGATATCGGGGGGACGCGGTTTCGCGTGGGCCTCTTTGATGAAGGCGGAAAGCGGGTACGGGTTTCTGAAGACGCTACGAACCGATCCGGCGGGCGCCCGTGGATGCTGGCGCAGATGGAGCGGGAATTCCGAACATTTCAGGCGGAAAGCGGCGAGCCGATTCGAGCCTGTGGCATCAGCTTTGGCGGGCCTGTGGATTTCGCGGGGCAGCAGGTTACTTCCATCGTTGCGCCCGGGTGGGAGAATTTCCCGCTTTCGTCCTGGGTCAAGGAAACGTTGGGTGTACCCTGCCTCCTTGACAACGACGCCAACGCCGGAGCCCTTGGCGAATACCGATTCGGCACAGGCCGGGGCTGCGAGTCGATCTTCTATGTCGCTCTTAGCACCGGCATCGGCGGCGGGTTCGTGTGCGAAGGGAAAGTTATTCGCGGCAAGGATACGCTCGCCGGCGAGTTGGGCCATCTTCCGATGGCGGACTCTGGCCCTCGGTGCGACTGCGGAGCACGAGGATGCCTCGAGGCATTTTCCTCGGGCTCAGCGATCGGAAAGATGGCGCGGGAGTGGGGGGAACGCCGCACGGACGTGATGCCGCGAATGGTGGAATTAAGCGGCGGTGCGGTCGAGCGCGTGACCGCTCGCGAGGTGGCCCTTGCCGCCGCCGAGGGCGACCCGATCGCAAGTCGAATCTTCCGAGATGCAGCCCGCTGGCTGGGGCGCGGACTGTTGACGGTGATTCGCATCGTGAACCCGGACAAAATCGTTCTGGGTGGAGGTGTTTCTCAGGCGGGGAAGCTGCTTCTCGATCCCATCCACGATGTCCTGGACGAAAGAAAGTCCGCCGCTTTGCCGGCAACGACGGAGATTGTCATCGCGGAACTCGGGAACTATTCTGCCCTCTATGGAGCCGTCGCGCTGGCCTTGGATGCGCGGTGAAGGCACGAAGTTTATTTTATAGTAAATACCCATCCTTAGGTCCATAATTTCAGGCAACTTACTATGTATCATATAGATACGGCGAAAAACCTCGCGACGAGTCGCAAGCCGCAGAAGGTCTTTCCTTGACTGTCTCTCCTTTCGGGAAATACCATACAATCACGGATGGCATCCGCCAAGCGGCGGTTTTGAGACTGAATGACGCAAGTCAAACGATTACTTAGTTTTTCGCGCCCTTACACGCTGCGTTTTGGAGTTGCCATTCTTTTGATGGCTGCGGTAGGAGCCTGTGAAGGCCTGACCGCGCTGCTGATCAAGCCGGTCTTTGACCGGTTGCTTGACCCCCGCGCCGATTCCACCCCAATACTCCTGTTTCAGTTTCCTTGGGGAGGTCATCTCTACCTGCAGGATTTGCTCCCCGCCCGGGTTCACCATGTTTGGGCCATGGTTGCGGTCACCCTGATCGGCGTGACGCTGGTCAAAGGCCTTGCGGAATTCTTCGCTACTTATTTCGTCAATTTTATCGGGCACTCGGTGGTTCGCGACCTGCGCAACTTGCTCTATACGCGGATTATCCGACAGTCCATCAGCTTCTTCACCCAGAACTCCACGGGGCGGCTGATGTCGGCGATCACCAGCGACATTGAAAAAATCCAGAACGCGGTGTCGCAGGTGGCCGCCGATTTCCTCAAGCAGAGTTTCACGCTCGTGGGTCTGCTGGCCGTGGTCTTTTACGTAGACTGGCAACTTGCGCTGGTGTCGATGCTGCTCATCCCGTTTGTGGTCTTTCCCGCGGCGAGGCTGGGGCAGCGGATTCGGATTTCGAGCCGGTCCAGTCAGGACAAGATGGCGGAAATGAACAATGTCCTGCAGGAGACGTTTACTGGCATCCGGATTGTGAAGGGCTTTGTCATGGAGGTGTTTGAGGTCGAGAAATTCCGCGCTGCAACGCGCCGGCTGCTCAAGATCAATATGCGCTGGGTGAGCGCCCACGCGCTGACTTCTCCTCTCATGGAATTCCTCGGCGCCGTGACGATTGCCGTTCTCCTGCTCTACGCGCGCAACGCCATCATCCACCACGCGCAGACGACCGGAGGGTTCATCGCATTCCTCTACGCGCTGATCAAGATGTACGAGCCCATCAAGCGCTTGACGGGAGTGAACAATTCCTTCCAGCAGGCGGTGGGCGCTTCGGAACAGGTGTTCCAATACTTGGATATCCACTCGGAAGTGCATGAGAAACCGCAGTCGGCCGAACTGCCTCCCTTTCACAATGAGATTGCATTCGAAGATGTCGGGTTCGAGTACGAAGACGGCCCGCCTCTTCTTCAAAACGTCAATCTTCGGATCGGCCGCGGAGAGGTGGTGGCCATTGTGGGTTCGAGCGGGGCAGGGAAAACCACCTTGGCGAACCTGATCCCACGGTTTTTCGACGTGACGCGCGGGCGCATTGTGATTGATGGACACGACATTCGGGATGTCAAACTAAGTTCGCTGCGCAACCAGATTGCGCTGGTGACGCAGGAGACGATCCTCTTCAATGACTCCGTGTTCAACAACATCTGTTATGGCCGCAATGTCCAGAATGAAAAGGAAGTGCTGGGGGCCGCGCAGACCGCGCTCGCGGACGAGTTTATTGCGGAAATGGCTCATGGCTATCAGACCGTCATCGGCGAGCGCGGGCAGCGCCTCTCCGGCGGCCAGCGCCAGCGCATCGCCATCGCCCGGGCGCTTTACAAGAACGCGCCGGTGCTGATTCTTGACGAGGCGACCTCGGAACTTGACGCGGAATCGGAACTCCTGGTCCAGAAGGCCCTCAATAACTTGATGGCGGGCCGTACCGTAGTGGTGATCGCTCACCGCCTCTCGACGGTCCGTCGTGCGAACCGCATTGTCGTGCTTGACCGCGGAACGATCTCCGAAATCGGGACGCACGAAGATTTGGTCAACCGCGGCGGAATCTACCAGCGGCTCCACGATCTGCAATTCGTGGATGCGGAGCCATGAAGGGCTCGGAGTGCGAGTTACATTGTATGCAGGACTTCCGAATCCTCCAGAAGGATTAGAGAACACCAAGCATGTTGCGTAGCATGACCGGCTACAGCCGAGCACAACACGACGAACCGGAGCTCACGCTGGCCGTGAGTGTAAAGAGCATCAACCATCGCTTTCTCGACCTGCAGCTCCGAATACCTGCAGGACTGGACGCGGTTGAACCTCTCCTCCGCTCGCTGGTGAAAGAACATATCGCGCGCGGACACGTCGAGGTCCAGGTCAGCGTGGACCGTCCCGGCCAAACGGCCCTTGGGCTCGACCGCAAGTTGCTGGGAGCATACCTGCAGGCCGTCCAGGAACTGCGGAAGGAATGCGGGTATGGTTCCGACCCCGACCTGGTGGCGCTTCTCCGGATTCCCGGTGTGGTGACCT
>JACQNR010000304.1 GCA_016202975.1 Acidobacteriota bacterium | reverse complement strand
CGCTACCAGGAAGCTCAACAGAAACCCGACGACCCGATGAGCTTCATCGTCCTGCTCATCGACGGTCTGGCGCGGCAGCAGGTGGAACCGTATTCGCTCAACGAGACGCACCGATACTCGAATGACCTGATTCTAGTCGACCCGATTCAGTCGATGCTGATCATGATCGAGTTCTTCACGCGCCCGCCCGCGCCCAAAGGGCCAGCCAGCATGAACTGGTTCCCGTCATTCGTGACCACCGCCTACGCCCAAGGTCCCTGCGACGGCATTCTGGGTGACGATGCCCAGGGAAATTACGGGCGCGGCACGGACATCTTTACGGAGGTCGGCACTCTGATTCCGAAGTGGGGTGGGAAAGTCGTCAGCGTCATCGGAAACGTGACCGGCGTCGCCGGAGCCATCGGGGATTTGCTGGTCCTCTACGGGATGACCATCAAGCTCATCCCCAAGCCGGAGGTCATCCACTTGCTTCACGACGATAATCCTGATGTCGGCGTTGACGCCCTCGTTACCTTCGACTCGCAGGGCGTGCCGGACGCCATTCTGAAATGCGGCTGGGTGCTGGGGAAACAGATGCCAGGCAACGGGCCCCTCAAGGACGTGGAACTGAAGTGGGACTTCTACCCTGACTTGCCGCCCTATCTGGAGATGCATGGGAAGATGTGGTACGGGTTTGGAGATAAACGCAACATTCTGACCGGAACTGCCGGAGGCCTCCGGACGACTACGGACGCAGCAGGCAAGTCCACGTTTTGGATTCAACCCAAACCATGCCCTGACCGGCGGGGGCTGATCCTCGGGCGGGATTACAAGGCCAAGGTCACGGCCCGCTATGTGACCAAGAGCATTCCCACTCCCGGCCTGCTTGGGTTTGGGCTGGTTCTCAAAATGGGCCCCGGGATGCTCGAGTACCTGATGGGCGGCCGGGTCGCGCGCGCGCCGTTCCGCGCCGAGTGGCACAAGAAGAAGCCCGATAAGCCACATTATTGAGCGGGGAGGGTAGTGTTTGGCCTAGAAGCAGGCGCAAAACCCGCTCGAGCTGCCGTCAGGGCACGGTTTTAACCGTGCCGAACGGTTGTCGCTAAGCGTTCGGCTTCAGCCGCTGAGCGTCGCGGAAGCGCCTCAGGGGCTGAAGCCCACTCGGTTCCCAATCTTGATCGGCACGACTAAAGTCGTGCCCTGACGACATGCCTACGAGATTTTGCAACGGTTTCTAGGCACATTCGATGAGGTGGTGGGCGAAATGCGCCGTGGTTGTGGCCGCGCTGATCCTCCTTGCCGCTGCCTGGCTGGCCTGGGAGGCTGGGCGCCTCCCAGGCACGGATGAAATCCGCCACCAACTCTTCACCCAGCGCGCCCCGAGAGGCCAAGGGACGTGGGTCCCCCTCTGGGCCGTCTCACCGAAGCTTCAGTCCGCAGTCGTGCTTTGGGAAGACCCGGCCTTCTTTCATCACTCCGGCCTGGATTATTCCGAGATCGCAAGAGCAGCCCGGATGGACCTGCGCGCCGGAAGTTACCGGAGGGGGGCGAGTACCATTACGCAGCAGGTGGCCAAGAACCTGTTCCTCACCTCCGAGAAAACCATGACTCGCAAAATCCGCGAAGCCATTCTAGCCAAGCGGATCGAGAGGGCTTTGTCCAAGGATGAAATCCTCACCGTTTACCTGAACATCGCTGAGTGGGGGAATGGAATCGTCGGGGCGGAGGCGGCCTCCCAACGCTACTTCGGCAAAGCCGCCATCGACCTCAACTGGGCGGAAGCGGCGATGCTGGCAGGCATCCTTCCCAATCCCCAGCTGTGGAACCCCTGCATCGATCCATCTCGTGCTAAGCAGGCACGCCATGCCGTTCTCACCAAGCTTCTGAACAGCCAAAGTATAAGCTGGCAGGAGTTCCAGGATGCGGATGCCGCGCCGCACGGTAGTTGTCATGATTTCGCCGTTCCCGGCCTCGACAACAAAAGGTGATGTGACGCTGACTTTAGCTGAAGTCTCAACATCTCAGTCTGAATTCCTCATTTAGCACGGGGCGCCGCCAGAACTGCCGCCGGGAGTTATTTCTCGGCCGCCTTGTAGCGGTCATTTCTTCGTCAAAGTCTTGAGAAACTCTGCCACTCTGAGGCGAAAGCCTTCCTGATGCTCGGTAAGGCTCTGGTGTTTGGAAGGAAACTCCTTAAAGGTTGAGCCGGGAATTCCCGCGGCGAGGCGCTCCGCGAGTTCGAAAGGATGAATAGGGTCGTCGTGGTTCGCCAATACGAGAGCCGGAACGCGAATGCCGGCGAAGTTGCTGAAATCGCCGAAGGGCACTGAGGCAAGAATCATCCGGAAAGTCGTGGCCACGCTGGCATCCCGGGCATTCTCCAGATTCTGCATCAAGGCGCTTGCCGTCTCCGGAAAATGTTTCCGCATCGATGCGAATGCCTCAAGTTTTTCCACGCGAGGGAGCGCCGCTTCCGGCCCCAATTCGTCAAAAAGCTTCGCGATGTCGCCAAGCAGCATCAGGTTGGGCGGGTAAGGCTGGTTCAGCCAAGCGGGGCGGCTGAGGATTAGGGCACGAGCCCGATCGCGATGCCTCCTCCAGAAGGCGATGGAAATTCCCGCGCCCATCGAGACTCCGCCTGCCACCGCCGATTCGACCCCCAGGTGGTCGAGAACCGCGGCCATATCGTCGGCCATGGCATCGAAGTTCAGCTTGGTGGGGTTGAGTGCACCGGTCGTCCGGCCGTGCCCGCGATTGTCGTAGAGAATGACTCGCGCGCCCTCCATCGGGCCGATGAGTTCGCGCATCTGGGTGAGGTTTCCGCCCAAACCATGACTGAATATGAGTGGAACGCCCGCGCCGTAATCTTCGAAAGAAAATTTCAGGCCGTCACGATCCAAGTAATCCATTCCGTTATCCTGATGGCGTTTGCGTCCCCCCGCTTGTAAGTTGCGCTTTTCCACATGCGCTACCCAACAATAACATAGACTCCTCGACGACCTTCTGCAGAGCCCGCATCACCTGGGTGCTTTAGGGTTGTCCCTTGGGTGCCGCCGGGCGAAACGATGCCGCCGTGCGCTTCGCGCTTGCCCACCAGGTCCGAAGTCAACCTGATGGCGCCCACCGCTATAACCGGCGCGGCCACCGCGGGGTCGGGATTCTTGAGGAGGTTAGCGAGCGTCGCTCATCCAGCCAGCGCGACCTGTTCCCGCGAGATGCCACCATAAACCGCAAGAGCGGCGACAACCTCCGAGTCAACCAGCAGAGGGCTGTGACCACACTCTTCAATCTGCCGAGCTGGAAATTCAGCTTCGCGCCCTTTTGTATCGAGTGTGGCTAGGACCAAAATGGTTTTGCTCGCCACGTTGCCGATCCTCTCAATCGATTGATCAAGTGCCCGCGATGGAATGAATAGGGAGATTACGGTCACCCGCGAGCCGCGTCAAGATGTCCGCTTGAAATTCCAATTGGCGTGCGCGATTCTGGCCACAAGCGTGCCTGCAAGACAACCGGTTTCTTCGCTGGAACGATTTTCAACAGATCTGTTGAAAAGCTTGTGGAAAAGGGAGGGTGGACTAGGGTTAAATTTCGATTTCTATTAGGGTTTTACCTGATTGCACCAATCCTGTAGCATTCCTGTAACATGCTTTACACGAAAGTGGTATCGCGCAAATCGCTTGCCAATCACTGAGTTAATCTCTGTATTTTCAATGTTTGGAAATCCTAGATTTGGCAGGTCGCGGGCTGTCTGGCATCAGAATTGGAACTCCGGGTACACGAAGAAGGTCAGAGTAGCTCCTGCGGCTTGCGAAGTTTTACCTCGATCAGCTGATTGTCCTCATCCAATTCAATTTCCTGGCCGAAAGTCTGTCGCCGGTCGGCGATCACCATCAGCCGGATCGTTCCCTTGGGAATATTCACAAACTTATATCGTCCCTGCAAATTCGTTTTCGCGCTGAGTGAGACAGTTTTGCCGCGCTTCAGTTTGAATTTGCTCCCCTCTTGGCGGTATTGCAGTGTCAGACGCGCGAAAGCGATGGGTTCGTCACTCTTCGCATCCTTGACCAGAACATTGACCGAAAATATTTCGGGATCCTCGGCGCGCGCCGCAGTCGCGTTCCAAAACGCGGCAGACGAAACAAGCACCACCAGGGGGATGTATCGGCGGCATTCCCGGATCAATGTGTTTTGTGATTTCATAGCAGCCCTCGCTTTAGCCCAAGAGGATGTCGAGAGACATTATAACAAACGGCGGAGGGTGGCTGACAGCCCACACGAAACTTAGATGCGCGCCGAGATTGACTAATTGTCTCGACTTGGATAAGTTCCGAAACGTCCGTGGTTTCTGGAATTTGGAGGTTTACCGAGATGGGATTCTCAACCGATGCCATTCACGCCGGGCAGGAGCCGGACCCGGCCACGGGCGCGATCACCGTTCCCATCTACCAGACCTCCACTTTCGTTCAGGAAGAGTTGGGTAAGCATAAAGGCTACGAATACGCGCGCACGGCGAATCCGACGCGCGTGGCGTTGGAGCGGAACCTCGCGGTGCTGGAGCGCGGCAAATTTGGCTACGCGTTTGCCTCCGGGATGGCGGCCATCAACGCTGTCATGACTCTGTTCAAAGCGGGCGACCACGTCCTGGCGGGGCACAACCTTTATGGCGGAACCTTCCGGCTTTTCGAGCGCGTTCTGCGAAACTTCGGTCTCACCTTCAGCTATGTGGATACGAGCCGGCTGGAGGACGTCCAGAAGGCCATCCAGCCCTCAACTCGGCTTCTCCTGATTGAGACCCCGACGAATCCGGTCATGGAAATCACCGATATCGCCGCGGTGGGCGGGCTGGCTCACGCGCACAATGTGCTCCTTGCCGTGGACAACACCTTTATGAGCCCGTATTTGCAGAGGCCGCTTGAGCTCGGCGCGGACATCGTCATACACAGCACCACTAAGTATTTGAACGGTCACAGCGACGGCGTGGGCGGATGCGTCATTCTGAACGACCTGGCGCTGGCCGAGCGCCTCAAGTTCATCCAGAACGCCGCTGGAGCGATTCTGGGGCCCTTCGACAGCTGGCTCGTCCTGCGCGGCGTGAAAACCTTGGCCGTGCGTATGGAGCGCCACAACCAGAACGGGATGGCCATTGCCCTATTTCTTGCCGCTCATCCCAAGGTGAAGAGCGTTCATTACCCCGGGCTGCCCTCCCATCCGCAGCACGAGCTGGCCCGCCAACAGATGGCAGGCTTCGGCGGCATGCTCGCATTTGAGACCGGCTCGCTCGAGAATGCCAAGAAAGTGCTCAAGGCCGTGCGGTTGTGCTCTCTCGCAGAAAGTCTGGGGGGCGTCGAGACGCTGATATCCCACCCCGCGACGATGACGCACGCCAGCGTCCCCGCCGAAGACCGCCGCCGTATTGGAATCACCGACGGCCTGGTCCGCATCTCCGTGGGCATTGAAGATGTTGAGGATTTGATTGCGGATCTCGAACAGGCATTGGCCACGCTTTGAATGCGCGGCTAGGCTGCTGGGGAGGCTGCGGCGGCGACGGCGGGCCGACTAATGCGGTTGTGGATTGCCTTCACCACGAGGTAAGAAGCAAACAGTTGCGGGGGCGCGCCCGCATTTAAGTCGAGGCGAACGCTCCGACGGCTTCACGGCATGAGGGGGAATCCCGGGTGCACCGCCTTCTCGCCCTCGCCGCGCACCAGTGAGGTGGAAGCACGCGTATAGATCACAAATAGCGGTGGTCGGCTACTCATGCCTGAGTAACCTGATGCGCTACGCCTTAACGACCGGAAAAAACGTTCGGCGGAGGAGCGTGCACCCCATCGGCTTAAGGACCGCCGTCTCCGGCTTACTGTTCGAGCCGATCATCTCGCCTCGCAAGGTCAGGGCCGAGTGATCCCAGGGATGCAAAGGATCCGCATCGGTCTCGCGGACGACAGTGAAACCTAGATGCGGCTTGCCACCCTGTAGTTCCAGCGGGCGTTTTGCAACGGCCAGATCCTGGGGATCATACTGGTAATTGAAAAAGCCCTTCAGACCTGTCGCCTCAGCTTGGGGAAACCGCTGGACGATTTCCGCCTTTTCCGGTACGGGAAGCGCAAAGACCAGCGGCCCGTAAGCCATGGAGGTTGTTCCGTCTACCGCAGCTTGCCCGTGAATAGCGGGCTTCAATGTCAAGCGCACCGTGTCCCCGCTCTTCCACATCTTGCTCACTACCAGGAAGCCGCGCTCGTCCCGCGCCATCTTGGCCCCCGCTGCGTACACGTCTGGCTCCGAAGACCAGGATGGCACTCGGAACCGCATTGGAAACGTCACGGCAGCTGCTGCCTTGATGGAAAACTCGAGGTCGAACGAAAACGGATATTGCGTTTGCTCGACCACGCTCACCGCCACGTTGTTGATCTTCGTGGTCAGCCGGCTGGGCCCATAAAGCGTTGCGACTAAACCATCGCCCTCCTGGTCTCGACTTCGCATCCACAGCGCCGAGGTAGTATAGGGATACACGCGCGCGCAGGAGTCGTTGCAGCAGGGAGGATAAAGCGCCGCTGCGTACATGAAGCGGAAGTTCGATGCGCCTTCGGGCGGATGCTGCCTTACCCATAACCGCTCGTCGGCGGAATAATAAGTCATGGCCTTGCCATCGGGAAATCGAGCGCCCTGCGCCGCATTGAAAAGTGTGCGCTCAAACATGTCGCCGTATCGGGCTTCACCCGTCTTCTGCATCGCCCAGATCAAGGAATGCATCAGGTAGAACGTCGAGCAGTACTCGTAAGGCATATCCGGCCTCTGGCCTTTAGCCACGATCTCCTCGACTTGACCGGACAACGGCGAGCCGCCGACACCCAGGTGACGTTGCACCTTGACTACAAAGTTTTCAAATGCGTCGCGATACACTCGCTTGCCGGAAAGGTAGTAACACAGGAGCGGGACGCGTAGGAACCCCAAAACGTCCGGCCCGTGCCCAGACAAAGGGATCTTCGGATCCATTAGCAGGGCAAGCTTCGCATCGGGGTTCTCTGCTGTTGTTGAGGCATTGTAATCGTCGTATAGCGAGAGCGCCGCGCGCCGATACTCCTCCGCTCCTTTCAGCCGGTACAGCCATTCCAGGATATCCACAAACATCAAGCCGTGCGCCTGCCAAGGGTTATCGAAGTAGTTATGTCCAGGCCCGTATTGCCTGACGGTCAGCTTCACGGCGCGTTCCACGGCATCGAGCACGTCTTGCCGGCTAGTGAATTCGTAATAGGCGAGCAATCCGAGCAAGACGCAGCGCTGAGTCCATAACTCCCCGTCGTTCCCGCGAAAATGAAAGCGAAAACCTTTCGGGTAGATGCCGATATACCCGTCATCATCCTGGGAATTGAGGATAGCTTGCACGAAAGCATCGGCCTTGGCGCGCGCTGCGGGGTCCCCGCTGAGAAATGCGCCGCGAATCAGGGCGTCGTGCCAGTCGCCAATGAATTCTCCATCATACCAGGCAGCGATTTCCGGTATGATCGTGTACCCCTGCGCATCGCGGCGGGCATTCCTGTTGTGCGCGCGGAGGACGAAGTCGTTGTTTTCAGG
>JACQNR010000042.1 GCA_016202975.1 Acidobacteriota bacterium | reverse complement strand
TTTCTTCATCCCGTGATGCGGGAGTTCTACAGGGAGCGCGACGTGGTTTTTGAGGAGCGCCGTATGCGCACGGACAACTCCCCCACAGGACGGCTCTTCGAGCAATTTCTCGCTGAGGCCTACACCGCACACGCCTACGGGCGGCCGGTGGTGGGCTGGGCGTCCGACCTGCAGGCGTTCTCCGCCACCGACGCAATAAATTTCTACCATCGCAACTACGTCCCTTCCAACATCATTGTGACGGTGGTGGGCGATGTGAAACCGGGAGAGGTTTTCCCGGTGGTGGAGAAATATTTCGGCCGCATCCCCGCCGCGCCGCCACCCGAGCCTCTGCGAACGAAAGAGCCGCTGCAGAATTCCGATCGGGAGGTGACGCTGCGAGAAGCGTCCCAACCGTGGTACATCGAGGGCTACCACAAGCCCAGCGCACGCGACAAAGACGAAGCGGTTTTCGACGCCATCCAGGATTTGATGTCGAACGGTCGCGTGTCGCGCCTGTACCGGGCGCTGGTGCGCGACAAAAAGATCGCGGCGTTTGCCGGCGGGTTTAACGATTTCCCCGGGCCGAAGTATCCCAACCTGTTCGTCTTCTATGCCGCTTCGACACCGGGCCACAACCCGGATGAGCTTCAGGCGGCCATCCAGGAGGAGATCGAACGGCTCAAGAATGCGGATATCAGCGACGAGGAACTAAAGATGATCAAGACGCGTGCACGCGCCAACCTGATCCGAGGCCTTGCCGACAATGAAGGGCTGGCACAGCAATTGGGGACGATGCAGGCGCTCTTTGGCGACTGGCGGGAACTATTCAAACAAGTCGACAATCTCGAGAAGGTCACCAAGGCGGATATCCGGCGCGTGGCGAATGCGACATTTGTGGACAGCAACCGCACCTCGGCCCGGATTGAGACCCTGAAAACAGCGAGCAATGCCCAGGGGGTGCAACAGTGAACTCGAACCGTTCCATCAAAATTCTTCTGGCATTGGCAATCTGCATTTCTTGCGGGACCCCTGCGCTGCGGAGCCAAGTGACCGATTGGAAGAAGGTTCCTATCCCGCCTCTTCATGAATTCAAACCGCAGCAGCCGAAGCGAATTGAACTTCCCAATGGGATGGTGATCTTTCTCCAGGAGGATCACGAACTCCCGCTCGTTACTGGGACGGCGGTGATCCGCGGCGGGTCGCGCGACGAGCCGCCTGCCAAGGTTTCGCTCACGAGCATTTATGGCGAGGCCTGGCGAACGGGCGGTACTACGACCCGGACGGGTGACGATCTCGACGATTATCTCGAAGCGCGAGCCGCCAAGGTCGAGAGCATGGCCGACGACGATTCCACGGCCCTCCTTTGGACTTGTCTGAAGGGCGACCTTGACGATGTGTTCAAAGTGTTCATGGAAGTCCTGCGTGCGCCGGAATTTCGCCAGGAGAAGATCGACCTCGCGAAGGATCAGAGCAGGACTGAGATTGCGCGCCGGAACGACAACCCCATGGGAATCGCCTCGCGGGAAGCTCGAAAGCTCGTCTATGGCGCGGACTCACCCTACGCGCGCACGCCGGAGTACGCGACGGTGGCCGCGGTGACGCGCCAGGACCTTCTGGCCTGGCACCAACGGACGGTTCACCCCAACAACATCATCTTGGGCGTCAGCGGGGATTTCGATCCGCAAGTGATGGAGTCAAAGCTCCGCGAGGCGTTTGCATCCTGGCCGAAAGGCCCCGCAGTGGAAAAGCTGGAAACGCAGTTTCCCGGCCCCAAGCCCGGCGTCTACTTGGTGGAGAAGGATGACGTCAATCAAAGCAACATTCGCATGGTCCATCTCGGTACCACGCGCGACAATCCTGATTACTACGCCATCGAGGTGCTGAACGAACTCTTCGGCGGAAGCTTCTCTTCACGCCTTTTTTCCAACGTCCGCACGGGCAAGGGGCTTGCCTATGCCGTCTGGGGGCGCGTGGGGACCGCGTACGATCATCCGGGGATTTTTCAAATGGGCGTGAGCACGAAGAGCAACACGACTGCCGCGGCCATCGACGCACTCTTCGAGGAGATTGACGGCCTCGCAATGAAACCTCCCACGGAAGAGGAGCTCAAGAAGGCGAAAGACGCGATTCTCAATTCCTTCATCTTCCGCTTTGATTCCAAGGGCAAGGTTTTGCGGGAACGTATGACCTACGAATTTCACCATTACCCTGCGGATTTCCTTGAACGTTATCGCGCCGGGATCGAAAAAGTGACGCAAGCAGAAGTGGTCAGCGCGGCGAAGAAATACATCCACAAGGATAAACTGGCGATTCTGGTGGTCGGCAATGCTAAGGATTTTGACCGGCCGCTTACTTCTTTTGGTGCGGTGACGCCCGTTGATATCTCCATACCGGAACCCCCGGGCGCCAAGATGGCGGGGCCCGCCACATCGAATCCTGAGGGGCGCGCCTTGATCGCAAAGATCATCCAGTCCCTCGGCGGGACGGAAAGAATCAAGGCAATTAAATCCCTCAAGCAAAAAGTTTCCATAAGTCTCAACACTCCGCAAGGTGAAATGGTGCTCACCGGAGACCAGATAACCGTTTTCCCTGACCGCGCCTGGCAAAAGATGGCTTCTCCGATGGGCGAAATGACCATCGTGGTTTCCCCGAGCGGCGGCCGTATAAAAGGTCCCATGGGGAGCCGCGACATGCCCGCTTCGCGGAAGGACGAGACCCTCGCAGACCTCAAGCGCGATCCCTTGTCTGTGGTTCAACACGCTGGCGACCCGACCTACATTTTCGCGGCCGCAGGCGCCGAGAAGGTCGGAGACGTTGAAGCGCGAATTCTCGAGGTGAATGCGGACAGTGCTTCCGTGCGCTGGTACGTGGATGGGCAAAGTGGCCGCATCTTGCGAGCCGCCTCTCCCGCAGGAGGCCCCGAACCCGGCGAACGCGTGACGGACTACTCGGATTGGAAAACCATCGGTGGCGTGACCCTGCCGTTCCGCAAAGTCCGCACTCGCGGGGGCGAGAAAGAATCCAGCATCGAGATTAAGGAAATTGAATTCAACCCGGCTGTCGACCCGAAGCTGTTCGAGAAGCCGGAAGGAAACGCGAACGCCTCACCGCAACAGTAGGCGCCGTAAGAAATGCATGGGGCACGGCGGGCCGTACCCTTACGGCATATTGGTTAAGCTTTCCACCGCGTCACTGTGCCTCCGTGGTGAATCACTCCCCGATCACTTTAATCAGGACGCGCTTGCGCCGCTGGCCGTCAAATTCGGCGTAGTAGACCTGCTGCCAGGGGCCGAGGTCGAGCTTGCCGTTGGTGACGGGGACTAGAACCTGATGGCCGATGAGCAGGTTCTTGAGG
>JACQNR010000041.1 GCA_016202975.1 Acidobacteriota bacterium | reverse complement strand
CTGCCCGCATCAACCTCGCACCTCCCGCGCCAGGGGCCATGTTGGCCAGCCTGGACAGCCCGCGAATCGGCCTGTCGGTGATGGTCCTGGAAGGCATGGACAAGCGCACTTTACGCGTGGGCGCGGGTCATCTGCCGGGCAGCGCCTTGCCCGGGCAAGACGGAAATGTGGTCATCGCCGGCCATCGTGACACTTTTTTCCGCCCGCTTCGGGGTATTAAGGTCGGAGACGAAATCAATCTCACCTCCCCGGAAGGCCAATATCGATACCAGATTCTCTGGTCTCGTGTCGTCCCACCGAATGAAACTCAGGCTCTTGAGCCCACTTCTGATGCGAGCCTGACGCTTGTCACCTGTTATCCCTTCGCCTTTGTCGGACCGGCGCCCAACCGCCTGGTCATTCGAGCAGCGCGCGTCGAGACCCCGGCTCCCTGAGGTTTTCGGAGGCAGTCCGCCTAGTGGCTTTGCCCGTTTGATCTGGCTCAGGCAGAAACCATTAGGTCTCGTGCTGGTGTCGTAGTTGAGGAGTTGGAATGCATAGCGTTCTTTCGAACCTGAATTCACGAATGACTGTATTTGATACGCCGAAGAGAGTGGCCTATTCATTCTTCGAGTGGTTTGGCGAGCTGGGCGTGTTTTGCGCACGGCTCCTCCGGTCCGCCGTGGCCCCTCCCTACGAGGGGCGCGAACTGCTTCGTCAGATGGACGAAGTTGGAACCAAATCGCTTCCCTTGGTGGCGGCGGCTGGGGCCGCGACGGGGGCGGTTATTGCTTTGCAGACGCATGCGAGCCTCGCGCGCTTCGGAGCCACCTCGCTGATTCCGGCAGTCATCTTCCACTCCTTGCTCGAGGAGAGCGGGCCCATCATCACCGGCCTCATGGTCGCAGGACGTGTGGGAGCCGCGATCGGGGCCGAACTCGGTTCGATGAAAGTAACCGAGCAAATTGATGCCATGGAAGCCTCCGCTGTGGACCCATTCAAGTATCTGGTCGCAACTCGGGTGGTCGCCTGCGTCCTCATGATGCCCCTGTTAACCTTGTCGGCCGACCTCTGCGGCGTGCTCACGGGGTGGCTCATGACCTCGCTCACGGATCCAGTCTCGCTCACCCTCTTCGTCGATTCAGGCCTTCGGCATGCGGACTTTAATGACTTCCTTCCGCCAACCTTCAAGACATTGGTATTCGGGTTGATTATCGGGGTGATTGCATGTTTCCAGGGTATGCGCACGCGCGGAGGAGCGACGGGCGTAGGGAAGGCCGCAACCGGTTCTGTCGTGCTTTCATCCTTGTTCCTGGTTGTGGCCGACGTCCTGTTGGTCAAGATCATTCTGGCGCTTTTTCCATAGAGGCGACAATGCCACGTGAAGGCACAGCAGTCGAGGTCAAGCAACTGCGCAAATCGTTCGGCGCACAGCGCGTCCTCAGCGGAATCAATCTGAAGGTCGCCTACGGCGAGACCTTGACGGTTCTGGGGCGAAGCGGAACCGGGAAAAGCGTTTTGCTTAAACTGATCGTAGGGTTGCAGACTCCGGATTCAGGATCCGTCACCATCGATGGCCAGGATATCGCCGGACTTTCGCCGCGCGACCTGAATGAAGTGAGGAAGGCCATCGGGTTTCTTTTCCAGCACGCGGCGCTTTACGACTCGCTGAGCGTGGAGGACAATGTGGGATTTCCACTCCAGCGGCACACCTCGATGTCCGCCTCGGAACGAAAAGAGCGCGTCGCACAACTCTTGAGGCAGGTGGGGATGGAGGAGCACGGCCGCAAGATGCCGGCGCAGATTTCCGGGGGAATGCAGAAACGTGTGGCCCTGGCCCGGGCACTCGCCCTCGAACCCAGAATCCTGCTTTTCGACGAACCCACAACGGGGTTGGATCCCATCACGGCGTCAGGAATTGACGAACTGATTCTGCAAGTCCAGAAGCGTCAGGGGAACGCCTCCATTGTGGTCACGCACGACCTGCATAGCGCCCGAACTATTTCGGACCGGCTGATACTGGTCCTCGAAGGGCAGGCCGTGGCCGAGGGGTCCTACGACGAACTCAAACAGAGTCAGGATGAGTTTGTTTCGCGTTTCATGGCGCAGGCAGCCTAAGGAGACCTTTATGTCAAACAACGTACGTTTGGGGGCTTTCATCGTTGGCGCGCTGGCAATCCTTGCGGTTGGAATTTTTCTGATTGGAGATGAGAAATTTATGTTCAGCTCCACGTACCAATTGAACTCCTCCTTCGACAGCGTCATCGGGCTCAAGGAAGGTGCCGCGGTGAGGGTGGGAGGGGTCCACAAAGGGACAGTCACCCATATCCAGCTTCCCGCCAATCCCGGCGGGAAAGTGACCGTGTTGATGGATTTGGAGAACTCGACACGCGATGTCATTAAGCAAGATTCCGAGAGCTCCATCGAGACCGAAGGACTGCTGGGGGATAAGTACATTGCCGTCTCGTTCGGTTCCGCGCAAGCGCCCGACGTTCAGGATGGAGATTCGATTGGAAGCCGGCCTCCCGTGGATTTCGCCGCACTGGTTAAGAAAGCCGACACCATCTTAGATTCCACGGAGGCCACGGTGCGCAATGCGAACCAGATCACTGAAAACTTCCGCGAGGTCGGAGAAAAGATCAACCGCGGAAAAGGAACCGTCGGCGCGCTGATCAACGACCGCAGGATGTATGAGGAAGCTACAACTGCCGCCCGAAATGCCCAGCAGGGCGTCAAGGCATTTGAGGAGAATATGGAGGCCCTCAAGCATAATTGGTTCTTGCGGGGGTTCTTCAAGGAGCGCGGCTATACGGACACCAAGGAACTTACCAAAAACGCGATTGCGAACCTGCCTCAGGCACCACCCCTGGAAGAGTTTGGGTTTGGCGGGAAAGATATTTTTGACAAGCCGGATACTGCCAAACTCGAGGGCAAGCAAGCGCTCGACAAAGTCGGCAAATTCCTCGAGGCGAATAGTTTTGGTCTAGCCGTCGTGGTCGCTTCAACCGGCATAGAGGGCGACAAAAACGAAAACCTGATCCTTAGTCAGGCCCGTGCGATGGTAGTTCGGGAGTACCTCGTGGATCACTTCCGGGTGGACGATGCGCGTCTGAAAACCATCGGCGCTGGCGAGTCTTCGCGGCCCCAGCCCGATTCGTTCGGCGAAGTCTCCATCGTGGTTTATCCCGTCGGCGTGGAAGCACCGGTTGCCAAAACTTCCGCCAACAAAATTGGTCCGTGACCTCCCTCGGCCTGATGACGGTTTCGTTGAGCACCACGCGGGCCAGAGCTTGCATTCGACTGTGAGGCGAGCCCGGCCCCTGTCACTTCCTCTGTGCCAGGCTGAGTTCCGCATGAGGGTGCGAAACCGGGCGGCCCTCCTCGCTGATTGCGAGAGACCACCTCAGCCCTGCCCACAAGCGTGTCGTACCCGACACTCAATGGCGGATAATGTCGCGACGGCTGCTCACCGGGATTTGAGAAGGAAGAAAAACAGGGCAGCGAGGAATTGTTTCTTGACTCGGTACGGTTCCTTGGCGAAGGGCGCGTCAATCGTGCCTGGATAACAACTCCACGCCACCCGGTGGGCTGAATTAGACAGCCTCAAT
>JACQNR010000323.1 GCA_016202975.1 Acidobacteriota bacterium | reverse complement strand
GCCCCCGGATCAAAATCCTCCTCTGTGCGCGCAACCGGCGGAGCGACGCCCTGATACTTTAGCCGCAGTTGCCACCAGGCCTTGTTGTAGTCGCCCGGCGTCACCTCGCCGGAGAAGACTTTCCAGCGCCACTGGTCGATGAGCAGGCCGAAAGGCAGAAACGCCACTTTCTCGAGCGCTTTGTGGAGGAGAAAGGGAATATCCTGCGACGCGCCCGGCGCCGTGTCTATGAGCCCGAGTTTCACGAGATATTCGGGCGTTATGGAAAGTGCGATGGTATCGCCCAGCGCCTCGTGAAAACCGTCGTGGGCGCTGCCGCGGAACAGGAACGGCTGGCGGTTGTAAGCGCGCTGGTAATAGTTGTGACCGAGCTCGTGATGCACTGTGCGGAAGTCTTCGTCGTTGATTTCGATGCACATCTTGATTCGCAGGTCGTCGAAGTTATCCACGTCCCAGGCGCTGGCATGGCATACCACGTCGCGGTCGCGCGGCTTGACGAACATCGATCGCTCCCAGAAAGTCTGGGGCAAGGGGGCAAATCCCAGTGATGAAAAGAAACCTTCCCCGTATCGCACCATCGCCAAAGGATTGGTATTTCGGTCTTTCAGCGTCTGGGTGAGATCGATTCCCGCCTCGGCATCGGCGGGTGCGACGAGGGGATAAACATTGTCCCAGGCCTGTGCCCACAGGTTGCCGAGCAGATGTGCCGGGATGGGGCCGTCTGCCGGCACGACGTCCGCGCCGTATTTCTCGCGAAGCCTGCTCCGCACATAGGTGTGCAGCGCCAAATAGAGGGGCTTGACCTGTTCCCAAAGGCGGTCCGCTTCGCGCGCAAAACCTTCCGGCGGCATGTCGTATTTCGACCGCCACATGGCGCCCATGTCGGCAAATCCGAGCTCGCGCGCGCCCTTGTTGGCGAGTTCAACGTAGCGCACGTAGTCCCTCCGAATCGGCGCGCCAACAGCATGCCAGCCGCGCCACATCTCGAGGAGCTTCTTGGGATCGCGGCTTGTGGCGACAACCCTTTCGATGTCGTTAATGCTGAGGCATTGGTCTGAGCCCGGAGGACAATACTTTCCGCGCCCGTATGCGCCTTCCATCGCCGTGGCAATCCGGGTGAGCTCGGCGCGGTCCTTATCGTTCGATGGCGCCGGGAGATCGAGTGAAAGTTTGAGCAGTCTGAATTTGCGCGCCACGTCGGGAGATAAGTTGAGACCCTCGAACCGCCTCCCCTGCTTGGCGTATTCCACCGTCGCCGCGATGTAGCGGGCATTGGCTAGCGCCGCCAGGATTTCCGTGTCGTCAGTGATATAAGTAGACTTGACCCAGTCGGCCCGACTGAATTCGTTCTGGAGGTCCAGAAGGCGTGCCTCAGCGCCATCTATGAACGCGCTGGCCTCGGCAACCGTGGGCTCCCCTCGAGGCGTGATCGTTTTCTCATCCGCGCTGAGATGGATCGAACTGATGGTCACGGCGATCGCGAAAAGAATAGCCGAAGAGTGTTTCATAAGAATCTCCGCGCCCCAAAATTCGGGCGTGATTTCCAGCTTCCGGTCCTCCATAAAATACGCGACACGAGGCCGCGCGGCAATCCATCAATTCACGAACGCAAATTGCTGCCAACCTGACACCCGCCTTCTTTGTGGTAAAGTTTTCGGGTGAGTTCCACAACCTGCATCATCGCCGCGCGCGGCGTCGACCGCATTCTCTCAGGGCATCCGTGGATCTACCGAACCGATCTGATCGATGACGGCGGGGCGGAACCCGGCGCCATTGTTCGCCTGGTGGACCGCAGGAAGCGCTTCTTCGGGCAGGCGCTCTACAGCAGCAAATCCCAGATCGCGCTCAGACTCCTCACGCGCGAATCGCGCGAATTTAACCGCGATTTTCTTGCCGAGCGCATCCGTGCCGCCGCGGCATATCGCAGCGTAGTTGCGGAAGGAATCCAAGCCTGCCGACTGGTCGCGTCCGAGGGCGACCTGCTGCCGTCGCTTATCGTCGATCGCTACGGAGAATGTCTGGTGGTTCAGACCCTCAGCCAGGGAATGGAAAGGTTGAAGCCGGAGATTGTGGAGATCCTGAAGGAGCAGTTTGCGCCGCGCTCGATTATTGAACGGAACGATGCGGCCGTGCGCGCGCTCGAAGCCCTGCCGGAGCAGACGGGTGTGCTCGCGGGGGAAGCTGTGGGCGAAGTGATCGTCGAAGAGAACGGCCTCAAATTTTGCTACGACCTGCGGAGGGGCCAGAAGACCGGGGGGTACCTCGACCAGCGCGAGAATCGCGCCGCCGCGCGCCAATACGCCCGCGGCCGGATGCTCGATTGCTTTACCTACGCGGGCGCGTTCGCCGTATCGCTCGCGGGCCAATGCGATTCCGTCACCGGCGTCGACAGTTCCGCGGACGGGCTCAAACTGGCGCGCCGCAATCAGGAACTGAACGGCATCGGCAACATCGAGTGGCGCGAAGCGAACTGTTTCGATTTCCTGAAGGCCGCGGATCAGAAAGGCGAGCGGTATGACACCGTGGTGCTCGACCCGCCCGCTTTCGCCCGCCAGAAGTCGAGCCGCGAATCCGCGCTTCGCGGATACAAGGAGCTGAATCTTCGAGCCATCAAGATGCTCAGCCCGGGTGGCCACCTCATCACCTTCTCGTGCTCGTTTCACGTGAGCGAAGCCGACCTCCTCGAGGCGGTCGCCAGCGCCGCCCTGGACGCGCATCGCACCGTCGTAGTCATCGAGCGTCGCACGCAGTCGCGCGACCATCCGATTCTGCTCACCGTTCCGGAAACGCATTATCTGAAGTGTCTGATTCTGCGCGTGCTCTAGCAAATGCCGCGGTTCGGGCTGAAACCATGGCGCCCGCCTCCCCGCACGCGGCTCGTCGGGGTATAATTAAACAACAGGGCAGGAGGCAATTTTGAATCGAACTCAGGATTTGTTTTCGCAACCCGCGTTCAAAACGCGTTGGCACGTTGATTTGCGCTGGGCCGCGACTGGCATGGCCGCGCTCGCATTTATTTCGTTCGCCTGGACGGGTGAATCGCAAAAGCTACCGGCGCCCGCTGAAAAGGATTTCTCACCGCAGGCATTCCAGGAGCATGTCAAATATCTCGCGGGCGATAAACTCAAGGGCCGGGGGAACGGTTCGCCCGAACTCAACGAAGCGGCCGCTTACATTGCCGCCCGCTTCCGCGAGGCGGGGCTTGAGCCGGCAGGGGACAACCAGACCTACTTCCAGCACTTCACCATGACCACTGGCGGTGAGCTCATCGGGAAGAATTCCTTGACGTTCCATGATGCCGATGGTCACAAGCGCCTTGTCCTGAGGAAGGACTTCGTGCCCATCAGTTTTTCGGCGGTCGGGACGTTTGACGCGTCACTCTCATTTGCCGGTTACGGCATCACGGCCCCAGACCTTCATTACGACGACTATCAGGGTCTCGACGTGAAGGACAAGATCGTGATTGTGCTGCGTCACGAGCCGCAGGAGGACGACGAGAAGAGCGTTTTTGCGGGGAAACACTTTACGTCGCACTCCGCGATCATCAACAAGGCGATCAATGCCCGCAATCGCGGCGCCGCCGGAATGATTCTGGTCAACGATACGGGGGTCCATCCCGGCAAAGAGGACGAACTGATCCAGTTCGGGTCCCTCTACGGGCCGGATGAAATGAAATTCGTGGCCCTGCAGGTCAAGGCCGCCCGCGTGAACGAATGGCTCAAGTCGGCCGGCAAGACGCTCGACGGGCTCCGCCAGGCCATCGATAAGGACCTGTCGAACCAATCCTTCGCGCTCGATCCCTCGTTGCGCGTCAAAATATCAGTCGGGATCAAACGCACGCGGCGCGAGGTGCCGAATGTCGTGGGCCTTCTGCGCGGAGGCGATGCACAACTGCGCGATCAGGCCATCGTGATCGGCGCGCACTACGATCACCTGGGTCTGGGCGGCGGAAACTCGCTGGCGCCGAGCCAGACCGGACAGGTCCATCATGGGGCCGATGACAACGCTTCCGGCACGAGTGGTATGTTGGAGCTTGTGGCAGCTCTGTCGCGGCATCGCGCCGAACTTAAGCGTTCGATCGTCTTCATCGCGTTTGCGGGCGAAGAGGCAGGTTTGTTGGGCTCGAGTTATTACACCGAACACCCCGCCATCCCGCTCGACCAAACCATCGCCATGCTGAATCTCGACATGATTGGGCGCGTGTCAAAGAACAAGCTGCTGATTGGCGGGACAGGCACCTCGCCGGACTTCAAGAAGATCGTCGAAGAGGCAAACCGCACGACGGGTTTTGAGCTGGCTTATTCCTCCTCCGGTTACGGGGCGAGCGATCACATGTCTTTCAGCGTTCGGCAGGTGCCCGTGCTCTTCTTCTTTTCGGGATTGCACGCCGATTATCACAAGCCTTCCGACACCTGGGAAAAGATCGACGCCACAGACGGGGCGAAGGTCGCCCAGCTCGTCGCGGCGGTGACCCGCGAGCTCGACGGCGTCAAGGAGAAGCCGCTTTACGTGCGCGTCGCGGAGCCCGGGGGGCACAGTGGATTGGGCGGGGGCGGCGGGTACGGGCCCTACTTCGGCTCCATCCCGGATATGTCAGACAGCTCCGATGGCGTGAAGTTCTCCGACGTGCGCGACGGCAGCCCTGCAGCCAAGGCGGGATTCAAGGGTGGAGACAAGCTGGTCGATTTCGGCGGAATGAAGGTGAACAATCTGGAGGAGTTCACATATGCACTCCGGCAACACAAGGCGGGTGATCGAGTCGCCGTCACCGTGGTTCGAGACGGCGAGCGGGTGACGCGCCAGGTCACGCTGGAAGTGCGGAAGTAACGTCTTTTTGCCTGGACGCAAAATGCGGTTTGTCTTCTTTCTTCTGACGCTCAGCATACTGGCGAGCGGCGTCCGAGCTCCCGCCGCGAACGACCTGCGGCTCCTCATCTCGGTCGAGCAGCCTTCGATTGCCATGCCGTTTCCAGCGCGCACCACGCTCCACTTCCACAACGCTGGCCAGGAAACGCTGTGGCTTTACCGGCCCGTGCGCAGCCTCGCCAAGGAGGGCGCCTCTCTGGAAGTGCGGCTTGAGCCGTTGGATGTGAAAGATCCCTCCACCCTGAACACCCCTGCCGGGGGCAGCGTGCTTAAAAATGCCGGACTTCCCCGCCCCAAACTGGTTCGCGTCCCGCCGGGGGAGGACTTGACCGAAAAGACCACCCTCAAACTCCTTCCCGCCAAAACGGGTGAGGGCGCGGGAATCCCCCTGTGGGGCCGCTATCGTCTTTCTGTAGTCTATTCCGCGCGATATTCGAATGCCGATGTGATGGCGCGTGAAACACACGCAGCGCTTTGGCAGAGCGAAACCTCCAGCGCGCCGATTGAAATCGAATTGCAGCCCCCGGCGGGCGAAGGCGTGGTTTCCGGAACAACGCAGAACGCTCAGGGGCAATTTATTCCCGGTGTCATCGTGACACTCGCCGGCGAAGATGAGCGTCCAATCGACCAGATGGAGACCGAAGGCAATGGCCGTTTTGCCTTCGATCATCTTCCCCCCGGAACGTATTGGGTCACGGGCCGCCGCGCCGACTCCACCGAGGACACGGCGGTATTCCGGCACGTCACCCTGACCGCCACCGAACCAGCCGGAACGGTGAACCTGGTTCTTTTCCCGCCGGAGACATACGAATCGCGAGGCATGCTTCACAAGCCTGTGCTGATTCTGGTGACCGACGGCGAGGAGAACTCCGTCGATCACGTTTCCTACGAAATCGTCTGGTCGTCCGGCAAGGTGATCGACAATGTCAGGGGCGTGACGGAGAGCGACGGGCGGGCGGCCGTCGAGCTGAATCCCGGCCGCAACTTTGTGACATTGCGGCGCAAGGGCTGCAAGAAGCAGGAACACCGGATAGATGTCGAGCCGGCTGGCGACGTGGATGGCTTCAAGCTGGCGATTGAGTGCACGGTAAAATAGCGGCGGCAGTGCACAGTAATTTCCGTGAGGCGAAATAATCGGGTGACGGTCGCAGCCCTCACCCCCAACCCCTCTCCCACGGGGAGAGGGGAGGCGGATTTCGTATAATGTTACCCAGCCCTCTCCCTCGGGGAGAGGGTGTCCCGGTGAAATCGGGACGGGTGAGGGTTTGCAGGGGGCGCAGCATGCTGCCACTCTTTCAACCGGTGCCGTTGCTCTCTCATTTCAGCTGGTCCCGAAATTGAGGTCCCCACTCGATATGATCGCCCCTCCAAGTCTTCGCAAAGTTCAATGGGCAAAGGTGAATGCGACCTTTGAATTTCTCGCGTGCGTTTTTCTCCTGTCGGCATGCGCTATGGGCATCCTCGCTCAGCAGAAATCAACCACTTCGAGCCGTGCTGCAGGCGGGCCGGTCGTCCAGGGAACGCCCGACGACCCGCATCGCGATCCACGCGAGACACACTTGCGCAACATACGGCAAATCACCTCGGGTGGGACCAACGCCGAGGCTTACTTCAGCCCCGATGGCAAGCGGCTGATTTTCCAGTCCACGCGCGAGCCTTACCAGTGCGATCAGATGTTCATTATGGATATAGATGGCTCGGGCGCACGACTCGTCTCGACGGGCAAGGGGAAGACCACTTGCGGATACTTTTTCAAAGATGGGAAGCACATCCTCTATTCTTCCACCCACCTCGCAAGCCCCGAGTGCCCGCCACGTCCAGACTACTCAAAGGGCTACGTCTGGGGCGTGTATTCGTCTTTTCAGTTGTTCTACGCCAAAGAATCGGGCGAGATCGAGAAGCAGTTGACGAAGGGCCCCGGCTACAACGCCGAGGCCACGCTCTC